>DASSZC010000204.1:0-9137 GCA_035702925.1 Gemmatimonadaceae bacterium
GTCGAGGAAAGCCAGATCGGCGCCGCCCGCCGCCGGGCGGCGGCGCTCACCGACGCGCTGGCGCTCGACGAGACCGAACGCGGGCGGGTGGGGGTGATCGTCACCGAGGCGGCGACGAACCTCGTCCGCCATGCGCGGGAGGGGCTGCTCGTCATCCAGCCCGTGCGCGGGCCGCGCGCCGGGGTCGAGGTGATCTCGATCGACCGTGGTCCCGGGATGCGCGACCCGGCGCGGTGTCTGCAGGATGGGTACTCCACGGGCGGGACCGGGGGGACCGGGCTCGGCGCGATCAAGCGGATGTCGAGCGAGTTCGATCTCGACTCGAAGCTCGGAGTCGGGACGATCGTAGTGGCGCGGGTCTGGCGCGACCATGACTCGACAAGTCATGGCTCGGCCGAGGTCATGTTCGGCGGCATCTGCACCCCGATCATCGGCGAAGAGCACATCGGCGACGGCTGGTCGGTGGCGCGGAGCGGCGACGCATTCGCGATCATCGTCGCCGACGGGCTGGGTCACGGGGTCGACGCGGAAGGGCCGTCGCGGCTCGCGGTGGAAGCGTTCCTCGCGGCGAAGCCGGCGTCGCCGTCGCGGATCGTGGAGCTCGCGCACGAGGCGCTGCGCGGGACACGCGGCGCGGCCGTCGCGGTGGTTCGTGTGGAGGGCGAGGAGGTTCGCTTCGCCGGGGTCGGCAACATCGCTGGGAGCGTGATCACGGATGTGACGACCCGGCACATGGTGTCGCATCCGGGGATCGTCGGGCACCAGATGTCCCGCGTCCAGGAATTCATCTACCCTTGGAATGATCGGTCGCTGCTGGTTCTGGCGAGCGATGGAATCAGGACACAGTGGCGACTCGACGCGTACCCTGGAATCAGCCGGCGGCACCCGACGCTCATCGCGGCAACGATCTGGCGCGACTTCAGTCGTGGCCGCGACGACGCGACGGTCGTGGTCGCGCAGGGCCCCGCGCTCCGCTGACGCCGTGACCGAGTCGAGCAGCGAGATCGAGCGCCTGCGGGCGGAGCTCGGCGCGCGCGACGCCGAGCTGTCGCGGCTGCGCAGCGAGCTCGCCGAGACCAACAGCGGCGTGCTCGCGCTCTACGCCGAGCTGGAGGCGCAGGCAGAGGCGCTGCGGCGGGCCTCCGACCTGAAGTCGAGCTTTCTCTCGAATGTCAGCCACGAGCTGCGGACCCCGATCGCGTCGGTCATCAACCTGTCGCGCCTCCTCCTCGACGAGGAGCTTGGCGGCGGAAGGCTCGATGGCGAGCAGCGGCGGCAGGTCGGCTTCATCGCCCGCGCCGGTGAGGCGCTGCTCGAGATGGTGATCTCGCTCCTCGATCTCGCGCGGATCGAAGCCGGGCGGATGGAGGTGGCGGTCAGGCCCCTGCTCGTGGGCGATGTGCTGGCGACGCTGCGCGGGATGTTCCGGCCGCTGGTGACGCGGCAGGAGGTCTCGCTCGTGATCGAGGAGCCGGGGACACGCCTGACGATGCGCAGCGACGAGGGGAAGCTCGCCCAGATCCTCCGCAACCTGGTCGGGAACGCGCTCAAGTTCACCGAGCTCGGCGAGGTCCGCCTGCGCACGTCGGTCGAGCCGGAGTGGATCTCCTTCATCGTCAGCGACACGGGGATCGGGATCCCGGACGAGCACCTCGAGCGGGTGTTCCGCGAGTTCGAGCAGGTGCCTAACGCGCTGCAGGCGGCGGCCAGGGGAGTCGGGCTCGGGCTGCCGCTGTCGCGAAGCCTCGCCGAGCTCCTCGGCGGGACGCTCACCGTGACGAGCGCCGCGGGGGAAGGATCGCGCTTCACGCTCCGCCTGCCGCTGGTGCTGCAGCCGGCGCAGAGCGCCCCGGGAGAACCAGCGGAGGCCGGCGTTGGCTGACGAGACGCCTCGCGACGACGCAGCGCCGGCGCTGCCCGGGGCGGATGCCCCGTCGGCGGTGCCGGCCGCCGATCGGCCTGACCGCACGGTCCTCGTCTGCGACGACACGGACGCCAATCGCTACGCGGTGGCGCGCTGGCTGCGCAACGCCGGCTTCAGGGTGCTGGAGGCCGCGACCGGGGGCGAGGCGCTCGCGCTCGCGCGCCCCGACGTCGACCTGATCGTCCTCGACGTCAGGCTCCCGGACCAGAGCGGCTTCGATGTGCTGCGGACGCTGAAGGCGGACCGCCGCCTCGCCGACATCCCGGTGATCCAGCTGTCGGCGAGCTTCACGACGAGCGAGTGGCGCACGCACGGCCTCGAGGCGGGCGCCGACGCATTCCTCACCCAGCCGGTCGAGGCACGAGAGCTCGTGGCGACCGCGCGGTCGCTGCTCCGCATCCGCGAGGCGGAAGAGCGTGTTCGCAACGCGGCGCGCGAGTGGCGCGCGACCTTCGACGCCCTCGACCAGGCGGTGATCCTCCTCGACCAGCGCGCCACCGTCCTGCGCTGCAACCGGCTCGCGGCACGGCTGCTCGGGCGCGACTTCCCGGAGATCATCCACCGCCCGCTGAGCGAAGTGCTCGTCGGCGCGGATGCCGATACCGCGCTGGCGCTCAGTGGCGCCGCGCGCGCCGCGCAGACGAGCGGGGGGGAGGGAGTCCGGCTCGATGTGTCGATCGGCGACCGATGGTACGTCGTGTACGCCTTGCCGGTGACGGCGGGGGAGGATGGAACGTTCGCCGGCGTGGTGTGCGTCCTCGCCGAGATCACCGACCAGATGCGGCTGGTCGAAGGGGAGCGCGCCGCGCGTGCGGAGGCCGACATGGCGAATCACGCGAAGAGCGAGTTCCTCGCAATGATGAGTCACGAGATCCGCACCCCGATCAACGCGATCATGGGATACGCGGATCTGCTCGACGCGGGAATCGGAGGCAACCTCTCCGACGACCAGCGCGGCTACCTCGATCGGCTGCGGGCGAGCAGCGCACATCTCCTCGGCCTGGTAAACGACGTCCTCGACCTGTCGAAGGTCGATGCCGGGCAGATGACGGTGAGCAAGGACCCATGCTCGACGCGCGCGGTGATCGACGCGGGGGTCGCACTCCTCCGGCCGCAGGCCGAGGGGCGGGGGATCGAGCTCGACGCCGGCGACGACTCCCCGGACCTGCCCTTCCTCGGCGACGAGCATCGCACGCGGCAGATCCTCGTGAACCTCCTGTCGAACGCGGTGAAGTTCACCGCCCCCGGGGGGAGTGTGCGCGTGCGCTGCGAGCTGGCCGATTCGCTCCCCGGCGACGGGACGGTCGCCAGCCGCGCTGGCGAGCGGCGCGGACCGTGGGTCTGCCTGCGCGTGACGGACACCGGCATCGGCATTCCAGCGGGCCAGCAGAGCGCGGTGTTCGAGCCGTTCATCCAGGGAGAACAGGGGAAGACGCGGACGCACGGAGGAACGGGGTTAGGGCTGACGATCAGCCGGCGACTCGCCCGGTTGATGGGTGGAGACCTCACGCTGGAGAGCACGCCGGGCAAGGGCTCGACGTTCTCGCTCTGGCTCCCGCCTCTCCGGCTCGGGCGCGAAACACCGCCGATGGGCGGCGCGCGGCAGGCGGACGGGACGTCGCGCCGTTCCCGCGCGCTCATCGAAGTCGGGCAGCGGCTGCAGGAGAATGTCGGCGCGATCGTCGAGTCGCTCGTCCGCCGGATGCGCGAGGACGACGCGAACTTCCCCGCGGCGCGCCATCTCCGGCAGTCGCTGCTCGAGGATCACTATCCATCATTCCTCGCCGACGTCGGGGCGCAGATGACGATCGTCGGCGAGAGCGGCGGCGAGGCATCGGTGCTCTTCGGCGACGGGGCGCGCATCGAACAGGTCATCGCCGAGCTGCACGGCCGCCAGCGGGCCGCCCTCGGCTGGACCGAGGAACAGGTGGCCCGCGAATACGTGATCCTCGAAGACGAAACAGACGCAACGCTGCGCTCCCATGCCGTGCTCGCCGAAGAGCGCGCGCTGGAAGTCGTGCGCGCGCTCTTCCGCGCGGCGGCGACGACGAGCGTGCGCAGCGCGCGCCAGGCGCGGCGGGACGGCAGCCGTTAGGCGCAGCCGTATCGCCGTACCGCCGTATCGCCGCAGGCTATAAGCTGCAAGCTGTCGGCGACGGCGGTAGCCGGAATCGCTCACTGCTTACGGCTTACAGCTTACAGCTCGCGGCTACCGCTCTCCTGCCCCTGGGCCCCGAGCACCCTCGCCCCCCGCTGGTACGTGAAGTACGCGTACCCCCACTGCAGCAGGACGCTCGCGCGGTTGCGGAAGCCGGCGAGGTAAATGATGTGGAGGAAGAGCCAGAACCACCACGCGATGTAGCCGTGGATGCGGAAGCGGCCCTGGAGGAAGGAGGCGACGGCGCGATGGCGGCCGATCGTCGCGAGGTCGCCCTTGTCCACGTAGTGGAAGGGCTCGCGGGGCTGGCCGAGGATCGAGCGGATGATGTTCCGCGCGGCGCGCGTGCCCTGCTGCATCGCCGCCGGCGCGACGGCGGGGACGGTCCGGCCGTCCTGGTCGACGATGCAGAGATCCCCGGCGATGAACACCTCGGCGTGGCCGGGGAGGGACAGGTCGGGGAGGGGACGGATGCGCCCGCCCCGCTCGAGGGGGACGCCGAGCTGCGCGCCTAACGGCGAGGCGGCGTTGCCGGCGGCCCAGAAGATCGTGCCGGCGGCGATCCGTTCGTCGCCGATGCGGACCTCGCCGCCGGCGACGCTGGTGACGAGGGTGTTCAGCCGGACCTCGACGCCTAACGCCTCGAGCTCGCGCTTCGTCTCGGCGGAGAGCGATTCGGGCATCGCCGGGAGGAGGCGTGGTCCGCCCTCGAGGAGGATCACCCGCGTCTTCCGCGTGTCGGCGTGGCGGAACTCGCGAAAGAGGTTGCGGCTCGACGTCGGCGGGATCATCCCGGCGAGCTCCACCCCCGTCGGCCCGCCGCCGACGACGACGAAGGTGAGCAATGCGTCGCGCTCGGCCGGTGTCGGCGCCCACTCCGCGCGCTCGAAGGCGAGGAGAAAGCGGCGGCGGATCTCGAGGGCATCGGCAATCGTCTTCAGGCCGGGTGCCACCTGTTCCCACTCCGGATGCCCGAAGTAGGCGTGGCGCGCGCCTGTCGCGACGAGGAGGTAGTCGTACGCGAGCGTGCCCGGCTCCCCGTCGAGCGTCACGGTGCGCGCGGTGAGGTCGATCCCGGTCACCTCGCCGAGGACGACGGAGGTGTTGCGCTGCTTGCGCAGCAGCCAGCGGATCGGGGCGGCGATGTCGCTTGGCGCGAGCACCGCGGTCGCCGCCTGGTAGAGCAGCGGCTGGAAGAGGTGGTGGTTGGTGCGATCGACGACGACGAGATCGACCGGGGCGTGGGCGAAGGCCCGCGCCGCGTAGAGACCGGCGAAACCACCGCCGAGAATCACTACTCGCGAACTCAAGACCGGAACGCGAAGTACACGGCGCCCAGCAGGCAGATGAATGCCCAGAGGTGATCGAGGCGCAGCGGCTGCTTCATGTAGTAGACCGCGAACGGGGCGAACACCGACAGCGTGATCACCTCCTGGATGATCTTCAGCTGCGGCAGCGTGAGCTGCGTCGCCCCGATGCGGTTGGCCGGCACCTGGAGGAGGTACTCGAAGAGCGCGATCCCCCAGCTGATGATCGCCGCGATGTACCACGGTTTCCCGGAGAGGTTCTTCAGGTGCGCGTACCACGCGAAGGTCATGAAGACGTTCGAGAGGACGAGAAGCCCGACGGTCCGCAGTACGACCGGCATCGTGGTTACCCTGCCAGCTGGCTCGTGCAGTGCGGGCAGCGCGTCGCGGCGGGATCGACGTCTGCCATCCGGCAGAAGGTACACATCTTCGTCGCCGGCTTCTCTCCCTCCTTCGGCAGGAGCATCCGGCTCAGGCGCCAGGCGACCAAACCGACGACGAGGAAGCTCAGGATCGCGCCCGCCACCGCGCCGACCCCGAAGCGCACCGGCCCGACGTCGAGTGTCGCCGCGCGCCAGTTGCCCCCGGGGGTCGCGTAGGCGACGATCGGCATGATGATGTTGTCCACCAGCGACTTGACGACGTCGTTCAGCGCGGCGCCGATGACGACGGCGATGGCGAGTGCGAGCGCGTTCTGCTTGATCAGGAACGACTTGAAATCACGCCACATTGGGGGCCGGTCCGGTTGAAGGTGTATTATGTTAGTCCGCGATGACCCGCCCCGCGAGTCTCCGCGCCGCATGCTTCGCTCCTCATCCGGCACCCGACGCGTGAGCCCTGACGCGACTCCCGACCAGACCGACCGCCTGCGACGCCAGCTCGCCCTCATCGTCGAGGCGGACCGGCTGAAGCTCGTCCTCCGCCGGACACTCGTCACCGGCGCCGCGCGACACGAGAACAGCGCGGAACATTCGTGGCATCTCGCGCTCGCCGCGATGGCGCTCGCCGAACACGGCAGGGCCGGAGTCGACGTCGGGCGCGCGCTCCAGCTGGTGGTCGTCCACGATCTCGTCGAGATCGACGCCGGCGACACCTTCGCCTACGACGTGAGCGCAAACCTCGGGCGTGTCGAGCGCGAACAGCTCGCCGCCGACCGGATCTTCGGGCTGCTCCCCCCGGACCAGGCACCCGCGCTGCGCGCACTGTGGGATGAGTTCGAGGAAGGACGCACGGCCACCGCGAAATTCGCGATCGCGCTCGACCGGCTGCTTCCGCTGCTGCTCAATGACCTCACCGAGGGGGGCAGCTGGCGCATCCACGGCGTGACGAAGGCGCAGGTACTCCGACGAATGGCCCCGATCGAAGACGCGATTCCCGCGCTCTGGCCCCTGGTGCTGGAGATCGTCGACCGCAACTGCGCGCTCGGGCGCATCACCGCGCAATGAGGTGAGGACGGCCCGATGATTCGCCGGCGCGCAGGATCACTGTTCATCGTCGTCGCCGGCGCGGTGGGAGCGCGCACGGTCGCTGCCCAGCTCCCGCGGCGGCCGATCACCCGCGCCGATGCGATCGGGTCGGCGACGACTCGCGGCCTGATGCTGCGCACCGCGCGCGCCGACACACTCCTCGCGTCCGGTCAGCTCATCGCCGCACGGGCCTTCGCCAATCCGGGACTGACGGCCAGCTACACGAAGTCGGCGCCACAGTATCACGCGGAGCTCGAGCTGCCATTTCCAGCGCCCTGGCTCCGCCGCGCCCGGATCGGCGCCGCGGCGTCAGGGGTGACCGCGGCGCGACTCCGCTTCGATCTTGCCCGTGCATCGGCAGCGCTCGACGCGGACACGAGCTACACGCTGGCGATCGCGGCGCGTGCCCGCGCGCTGCTCTCGACGCGCACGGCCGCCGACGCCGACACACTTCTTCGCATGGCGATCGCGCGCCGCGACGCGGGTGACGCGAGCGATCTCGATGTCGAGCTGGCCCGCGTCAACGCCGGGCAGCAAGCCAACGCCGCCGCGGGAGATTCGCTCGTCCTCCAGTCGGCATTGCTCGACCTGCAGCTGGCGATGGGTCTCGACGCCGACAGCGTGGTCGCGTGGCCCGTCGATTCGCTGATCGCCCTGCCGCCGCCGCCGGCGACCGGTGGCGAACCGCTGGCGGTCGCCGCCGCCGTGGCGGGCCTCCGAGCCGCGACGTCAGGCCTTACGGCGGAACGCCGCGCGGTGTGGGGGGTGCCGAGCCTGATTGCCGGGATCGAGACACACGACCCGAGCGGCTCCGAACCAGGGATCCTTCCGGTGGTCGGCGTTGCCCTTCCCCTCCCCTTCTTCGACCGGAATCGCGGGGGGATCGTGATCGCGAGCGCGGAACGGGAGCGCGCGGTCGCCGAGCTCGCGCTGGCCCGGCTCGAGAGCCGTACCCGCGTCGCCCAGGCGGAACGGACGCTCGGCGCGGCGCGAGCGCGGGTCGAGCGCGGACGGGCCCTCGTCGAGAGCGCGAACCGGGTCGCCGCGATGTCGCTGGCCGCCTATCGCGAGGGGGCGTCGACGCTGCCTAACGTTCTGGAGGCGCAGCGCAACGCCCGCGACATCCTCGCCCAGTACGTCGACGACCTCGCGCGCGCCTGGATCGCCAGCGCGACCCTCCGCGCCCTCACCCTCACCGCCGCGCCCCGATGATCCGCACCCTTCGCTCGTTCACGGCAGTGGCGGCGATGCTCAGCGGGACCCTGTTCGCCATCGCCTGCGCGCGGGACGATGACGAGGGGCGGTCCTCGGCGCCCCCCGTCATCGCCGTCCGCACCGCGACCGCCTCCGCGCAGCCGTTCACCGAGACGATCGGCGCGATCGGGAGTGTCGTCGCGCGCGCCGGGCACTCCGCCGCGTTAGGCGCGCCCGGACCGGCGCGCATCGCGCGCGTCCTCGTCACCTCCGGCCAGCACGTCTCGGCGGGCGACGTCCTGGTCGAGCTGGACCAGACCGCGTTCCAGGCGGCCGCGCAGAGCGCGGAGGCGCAGCTCGCCGCCAGCCAGGGTGCCTACGACCGCGCCAAGCGACTCGCCGACGAAGGGATCGTCCCGCGAAAGGACGTCGAACAGGCAGCGGCCGAACTGGCGAAGGCGCGGGCCGACGCGGCGACCGCCCGGCGCGCCGCCCAGCTGTCGGTGCTCCGCGCCCCGATCTCCGGTGTCGTCACGACGGTGAACGCGGTGCTCGGAGCGACCGCGGATCCGGCACAGCCATTGGTGGAGATCGCCGACCCATCGGCGACGGACGTGCTGCTGAGCACCACCCCGGCCGATGCGGCGCGCATCCACACCGGGGCGGCGGTCGCCCTCGTCGCCGGACAGAGCGCCGGCGGTGAATCGCTCGGCCACGGCACGGTCGTCGACGTTGGCGGGGCCGTGGACTCGGCGACTCGATCGGTTGCGGTGCGCGTCCGCGTGACGACCGTCCAACGCGTACTCCGGATCGGCGAGACCGTCTTCGGGGAGATCGCGACTGCCGTCAGGGCCGACGCCATCGTCGTCCCCGTCGACGCGCTCGTTCCGGAAGGCGACGGCTTCAAGGTGTTCGTGGTCGATGCGCAGAACGTCGCCCACGCGCGCCCGGTGACGGTCGGCGCGCGAACATCGCGGCTCGCCGAGATCACCGGGGGACTGCGAGCGGGCGAGAGGGTGGTCACCTACGGCGCGTACGGGGTCGAGGACAGCGCGAAGGTCGTCACGACCGGGAGCGAGGGGATGACG
>DASSZC010000533.1:0-3226 GCA_035702925.1 Gemmatimonadaceae bacterium
AACCAGTTCGGCTCTGGCGAAAAGCACTCGCCTTCGAGGCTGTCCTCGGCGTCTCGGTGCCTCGGTGGCGCCGTTGCGCAGTTCCAACGCGTTAGGCCTCACCACACGAAAGGGCGCCCCGTCTCGGAGCGCCCTCTCGAACATCTCGTGATCTCACCCGTCACGCCATGCTGAATTCCTTCGCGAACGCGACGGCGAAGGTGAAGGTCTTTTCGCGGCTCCGCGTCTCCATCGCGTCGGCGATGCGCTCGAGGCGCTTCGGGATGCCAAGGATCTTTTCCTGGGCGCGCTTGCCGATCTCGTCGAGCCCGTCGACGGTCTCGATCGCCCAGAAGCGAATCTGTTCCTCGACGATCTTCAGGTAGTCGCGCGGGCCGTAGATCCCGGCGCGGCGGATGACGTCGCCCATCTCGCGGAAGTGCGGCATGTTCACGCCGGGCATGTCGATCGACGGCATGATTTCGGCGGCGGATGCGAGCGCGCGGTTGGGGTCGCGGGCGAGGACTTCCTTGAAGATCGTCCGGTAGAAGGTGTAGTGGCGGGCCTCTTCCTTGGCGACGTTCGACAGGACCTCGCCGATCGTCGGCTCCCAGCCGGCGGCGAGCTTGCCGGTGTTGGCGTGGCTCACCTGCGTCGCGCGCTCCTGCAGCGTCGTGTAGACGAAGACGCGGTAGGGATCCTTGTCCCACGCCGGCTCGAAGCCGGCGCGGAGATACTCGAACTGCATCCGTTCGAGCACCGGGTTGTCGAGGATCCGGCTGTCGCGCGAGTAGTCGTGGAGCACCGCGCCGTGCCGGTCTTCCTCGGCGGTCCAGAGGTTCGTCCACTTCGACCAGAAGGTGTCACCGCCGAGGTAGGCGGCGAGCAGGCGGTGGAAGTGGGGGAGGCCTTCCTCGGTGAGGAGGTTCAGCGCGAGGGCGACGCGGGCCGGAAGGCTGATCCCTTCGGCACGCTCGCGCAGCTCCCGCACGTAGGCGTCCGGGTCGGTATCCGGCGGCGGGGCGAGCAGCTCGCTCGGGAACCACAGCACGCGCTTGGCCTCGTGCACCTCCATGAGCTGCTGGACCACGGGCTCGAGGTCGTCGAGCACCTCGACCTTGGCGAGTGTTTCTGTTTCGTCTCGTATCATCTGGGCAATCTGCCTGAGGGGTCCGTTCGGGGCCAGCACCCCGTGAACCGCACATCGCAAGCCACAGCTGAATCTGCGGCAAAAATCCTCGTCGCGCTGTCGGCGAGGGTCCGACATGCGGGGCTGTTCACGTCAGCTCGTCGAGCTTGCGCAGGGCAGGGACCTTCCACGCGGTCACGCCGACGACACCGAGCGTTATGACACCCCCGATCACGACCGCGCGCACCGCGCCGAGGAGCCTCGCCGCGACGCCGGACTCGAACTCGCCGATCTCGTTCGAGGAGCCGATGAAGATCTGGTTCACCGCCGAAACGCGGCCGAGCAGGTGTTCGGGGGTGCGAATGGTCAGCAGCGTCGAGCGGATCACGACGCTGACATTGTCGGCCATCCCGCTCAGCGCGAGCAGCCCGAGCGATAACCAGAAGGAGCGCGAGATCGCGAAGAACACCCAGCACAGCCCGAAGATCGCGACGGCGATGAACAGGTTGCGCCCGGCGTGTCGCAGGCGACGATGGGTCAGCGCGACAGACATCACCACCGCTCCCGCCGCTGGCGCCGCGCGAAGGATTCCCAGCCCCTGCGGCCCGACGTGCAACATGTCCGCGGCGAAGATCGGCAGGAGCGCTGGGGCCCCGCCGAAGAGTACCGAGAACAGGTCGAGCACCTGTGCGCCGAGCAGCTGCGGCTGGCCGAGGAGGAAGCGGATACCGACGGTGAGGTTGTAGCCGATCGTCCCCTCGCGCGCGGTCGCCGGTTTCCGCGTGTAGCCGATCTGCCCGTAGAGCAGGAACGCGATCGAGCAGAGGGCGACCTCCGTCGCGTATGCAGCGACGGGTCCGGAAAAGCCATAGAGCATCCCGCCGAGCGCGGGACCGATGACCGCGGCGAACTGCCAGAGCGAGGAGCGCCAGGCGACCGCATTCGCATACGTCTCGCGCGGGACGATCTCCGCGCCGAGCGCGGTCCGTGCCGGAGTCTGGAAGCTCCGCGCGAGTCCGCTCACCAGCATCACCGCGTAGATCGGCCAGATGCGGTGCGCGTGAAGCACCCCCGGCGCGAGGGTGAGCAGGAGGAGCGCGACCGCGCACAGCGTCTGCACGGCCATCGAGAGCATCGCCAGCATCTTCCGGTTGTGCCGGTCGGCGATGTGCCCCGCGTACAGTGCGGCCCCGATGAAGGGCAGCGCCTCGGCAAGCCCGACGAGACCGAGGGAGAGCGGATCCTTCGTCAGCGCGTACACCTGCCAGGCGACGACGACCGCCTGGATCATCGCGCCAAGGGTGAAGGCCACCGAGCTTCCCACGTACCAGCGGAAGTTCGGGTTGCGGAGGGAGACGTACGGGTCGTGGCGCTCGGTCATGCGTCCATGGCAGCGGGTCGCCGGATGCTAGCGGGTGTCGGCGGCGGCAGCAACGAGCTCCTTGCTCCTGGTATTGGCGACCTGCGCACGGCTGTTAGACTTCGAGCCAATTCCTTCCGCGCTGATGCCACTCGACTTCTCGACCGTTGCCATCGTCCTCGACGCCGACTTCGGCGCGCAGCTCCACGAGCTGGCGTCGCGGATCCCGGTATGGATCGTCGACACGCCGGGAAACCGTGCGTCGATCGAGAGCGAATGGACGCGGCGCCGGCGCGATGGCGCGGAGCGCGAGCTCAATGTCTTCCGGATGATCGACGGGCTGTCGCCGTCCGATCACATCGCGGCGCTGCTGCGAACGATCGACAAGCAACATGGTGCTGGCGCGGAGGACGGTCCGTTCGCGACGCTGCTCGTGATCGGGGCCTTCGCCGATACCGCGCCGATCGCGGCGCTGCGCGCGGTCGGTGGTGGCGCACCAGTCGAGACGGACAACGGTTTCCGGGTGGCGTTCGCGCGCTGACCTGGATCGCCGTTGCTGCGCCCGATGTGCGTGCTGTGCGTGATTTGCGGCACACTGTCACGAGTTCGTTACACGAACGGCGAAAATCGCGCGGTACACGTGCGCGATCTGCACGAAATCGTTGACACCCCGCCTGACGCGCGCTAGTCTCCAGATGTCGCTCACGCCGGGCGACCGCCACGACAGTCGCAGGATCATGCTCTCTCGCACACTCGAC
>DASSZC010000540.1:0-5649 GCA_035702925.1 Gemmatimonadaceae bacterium
CGTCGGCATGTGCAACCCGGGGTTGCCGACCGTCGCGACCTTGAGGTGCTCGTAGTGCTTGCGATGGATCGCGTCCATCCCGAAGAAGGTGAAGAAGACGTTGGCCTCGATCCCCTCCATCCGCGCGCCGTTGGCGAGGATGAGGGCGGGGTAGATCCCCTCGAATGAGCCCTTCGAGACGATGATGGAGACCTTCTCGATCGTGTCGGACATTGGTTCCTCCGTCAGATGCAGCCGTGGGGCTTCGGGATCCCGCCGATCTTCGCCGCCAGCTTCGCCGGACCCTTGGGGAAGAGCTGATACAGCTCCTTCACCGGGACTCCCGACTCCTTGCCTAACGTTCGGATCGACGGCGCCTGCCCGGTGGTGAGGAAGCGGTCGCGCATGAAGTGGATCACGGTCCAGTGCCGCTCGCCGAGCGGCCCCACTCCCACCTCGCGCGCGATCTCCTCGCCGATCTCGGGAGTCCACTGCTCCGGTTTCTGCAGGAAGCCCTCGGCATCGGTATCGAGGGCGACGTTTCCGATCATGGTCGTCATGGTGCGCTCCCGGCAGGCTCGGCCCGCGGGCTCCTGGTTGGTGTGGTGATCGACGGCGGCCCCGCCTCCGGCCGCTTGCCACGCATCGACATCCGCGGCCCGACGCCGGGGATGTCGTGACCGGGGAGCAGCACGTTCCAATACACCCAGCGGAAGGCGAGCTTGCCGAGGTGGTTGAGGCGCGTCTCCTCCAGCAAACGCATCGGCCCGATCCACGGGATCGGGAAGGAGCCGTGCAGCGGCTCGACGTCGTAGTTGAAGTCGATCAGCAGCGCCTTGTCGAAGCCGGTCTCGATGAAGCAGTTGGCATGTCCATCGAACCCCTCGCCGAGCGGCCGGCCCTCGATGAAGCGATGCACGTTGTCGGCGAGCACCTCGGCTTCGAAGTGCGCAACCGAACCGGCCTTCGACGCCGGCACGTTGGTCGCGTCGCCGATCGCGAAGACGTCAGGCGCGGCGAGCGATTGCAGCGTCTTCGGGTTTGTCCGGACGAATCCCATGTCGTCGCCGAGCCCCGGCGAGCGGCTGATGTAGTCGGCGCCCATGTGCAGGGGGATCGTGACGAGCAGGTCGAAGGGGATCTCGCGCTCGTCCCAGGAGTACAGCGTCCCGGCCGTGCCATCGACGCGCCCCGCGCTGAACTCGGTCTCCATCCGGATGTGCTTCTCGTCGAGAAGATGGGTGAGCGCGCGTGAAGTGATGGCCTTGGTGAAGGCGCCGTCGAGCGGCGTGACGTAGGTGATGTCGACCCGGTCGCGGATTCCGCGCTTCGTGAAGTACCAGTCGGCGAGGAACGCGAACTCGAGCGGCGCGACCGGACACTTGATCGGCATCTCGACGATGTCGATCACCAGCCGTCCGCCGGTGAATCGCGCCAGCGCGTCGCGGAGGCGTGTCGCGCCGGGGAGGGTATAGAACTCGAACATGCGCTCACCCCAGCCTGGGCCGGTGAGCCCTTCCGTCTCTTCCGGAACGATCCTCGTCCCGGTGGCGACGATCAGCACGTCGTATGGAAGCGACCGGCGGTCGGTGAGGTACACCTCGCGTCGCTCGACGTCCACATGCTCGATCGCCGCCTGCACCAGCTCGACGTCCTCGTGGAGCTGTCGCCGCCGCGGCTTCACGAGCTGGTCGGGTTCGTAGAGACCGAAGGGGAGGAACAGCAGTCCGGGCTGGTAGAGATGGCGCTCGTCCTGGTCCACGACCGTGATGTGCATCCCGCTGGTCGCCAGCTCCCGGGCAAAGAGCCGCCGCAGCCGGTTGGCCATGATGGTGCCGGCGGTGCCGCCGCCGAGGATCACGATGTTCTTCATCTGCGTGGCGGGTTGTAGGTGACGCCCACGAGGAACGAGCTCTCCGTCATCGAGCTCGTGATCGCCGTGCCGGTCGCTGGCCCTCGCATCGTCTGGAATGGGCCGGTGATGCTGTTCCTGAATGCGTAGTAGTAGCCGACGTCGACGCCGAAGCCGTCGAACAGGCAGCCGGCGCCGAGGGTGAGGTGGTGCTGCACGACGGCGGGGGCGGCGGTGTTGAACATCGAGAGCTCGTCGGGGATCGGATTCCCCGAGTAGTTGTATCCAGCGCGGAGCGCGGCCCTCGCCGTCGGCCGGAACTGCACGCCGGACGCGACGCCCCAGATGTTCTTCCAGCCGAATCCCTTCACCGCCCCGTCGGGGGCGAAGCCAGACTCGCTGAACCCGCGCGTGCTCGCATAGGTGATGTACTTGCCGTCGACGCCGAGCGTTAGGCGCTGCCCCGAAGACCACGCCAGCCCGGCGGCGTAGACCGCGGGGACGTCCATTGCGAACCGGATCGTGCGCGGCATGTTGTAGTTGGGAAGGTTCGGGTTCTCGTAAACGGCGTGATACTCGAAGCGGTGGAAGAGCTGCGGCGAGGTGTACGCGAGCCCGATGGAGACTCCGCGTCCCATCGCGTACTGCATCCCGAGCTGCGCGCCGATCCCGAAGGCGCCGGCCGCGTCGGTCGCGCTCGAGTAGTAGGCACGGTCATCGCTGGTGCCCGGCGTGCCGTCCGGTCCCGGATCCACGGCGGGCGCGGCGACGGGCATCGGGTCGACCGCGAGCGAGGCCCAGTCGACGTTCAGCGCCGCTCCCAAACGAAGGTTCGGTGTCGCGCGCCAGCCGATGCCGGGGATGATCTTCATCAGCGAGAAGTTGCTGAAGATCTGGCCGAAGCCGTACGGTCGCGGGGCGAGCACCGGGTTGCGCGGATCGACGGGATAGTCGACACCGAAGCCGCCGATGCCGAGACCGGCGACGCCGACGACGACCCTGTCGTCGACCACCTCGCGGCTCCAGCCGAAAGCGGGAACGGGAACGAACTGGCTGGTGCTCCTCGTCGATCCACTCATCGGCCCCGCGCTGCTCGACAGCGTTCGATCGGGCTTGAACATCTCGAAGCCGAGCTCGATCGCCGTCCCGCGGAAGGTGACGAGCCCCGCGGGATTCACGTAGAACGCGCCGAGAATGCTGCTCGGCGTGGCAACACCAACCCCACCCATGGCGGAGTTGATCGCGCCGACACCGTGCAGGAAGTGGCCGTCGGTCGCCAGCGCCGCGGAGCCGGGGACGAAGAGGAGCCCGGCGCAGGCGAGGATCTTGGATTGTTTCGCGCGGGTCATCATGATGTTCACTCCTGCGTCGACTGCGGCGGTGAATAGCGGGCGGCGGCGGCGCGCAGCGCCGACTCCGCGCGCGGATGCAGTGGGTAATCGCGCTCGAAGGTGGAATTCCGCTGGCCGGCTGCCCCCGCCATGAACACGCGCCGGTAGGATGGCGCGAGCGAAGGTGCGACGGCCTCGAGGAGCATCGCGCCCCCGCGCACGGCGGCCACCTCGCGTTCCCGCTCCGCGGCGAGCCGGCTGTGTCCTGCCGTCAGGCGAGCCGGTGGCACCTCGTCGAGCAGCGCGAAGGCGAGCTCTCGTACCGCCGCGAACAGCGGCGCGTCGTTGACACCGGCGACGGGGTCGGCGCTCACCATCACCACCGAGACGTCGCCGCGCAGAGATACGACACGCCCTTCGCGCCCGAGCGCGGGGACGACGACGATCGTTCCTCTCGACCGTTCACTGGCGGCGAGATAGCTCGACAGCGGGATCGCGAAGCGTGATTCCCAGGCGCGCTGCAGCTCATCGATGGTGCGTGCCGACGGTTGCCATGTCGCGCGCTCGTCGCGCACGACAGTTCGCCACTCGACGGCGAGCGCGTCGACGAAGGTGAGCAGCGCCTGCCGGTTGCGCGCGCCGGGGATCGAGCGCGCCACGGCCGCGGCCCGGGCGGCAATGGGGAGCGGCACAGCACTCCCGGCCCGATTACCGGCGAGCGCTTCTCGCAGCGCGGTCAGCGCGACGCCAGGCTCCGTCCCGACGAAGTACAGCGGCACGAAGTGCAGCGCGTCGAAGCTGCTGTCGCCGGCAAAGACGGCGCGAAGCGTGCGCGACGCGCTGTCGAGACGCGTGATCAGGCCGCGCGCGCGCTTCGTCTCTCGAACGCTTCGCGCGTGCGAAGCGGAATAGAGAGGCAACGGGCCGTAGTCGTCGGCGCCGACGGTCGCGAGCCCGTGGTACCACAGCTCGGCGAATGCATCGCGGCGCACCACCCACCGCGGAGCTTCGCGCTGCGCCGCGGCTGTCACCGGCGCGAGAGCGCCGAGCAGGAGCGCCGTGCAGGCGAGCGTCACCTGGGTGCAGCGGCGCGAGCGGCGAATGGAAACCTCCGAGACGGCCCGGCTGCACGTCCTGCCGGGGACCGGAGGTAGCCGCCGCCGCGTCAGTGCGGTCGGCGGCACCCCCGAAAACCGTCTATATGATCATCCAGCGGGACTGTCGGAGGTATCAGGCGTTGGGGGACAGTCGTGACAGGGAGAACGGTGCGGCGCGCGTGCGAGGCGCCCGCGCCGTCTCACCCCTGCACTGCCGCCGGGTCCATCCAGAACACTCCCCACCCGTGGCCATCGAGGTCGCGGAAGCTCCACTCGTACATGAAGCCGTGATCCTCCGGCTCGTCGTCGCTCGAGCCGCCGTTGGCGAGCGCCTTCTTCACCGTGGCATCGACCTCGGCGCGGCTGCTGACGCTGAAGGAGAAGAGCGCCTGGCTCATCTTCTTCGGGTCGGCGATCGGGCGCTTGCTGAAGCCGGTGAAGCGGTCGTGCACGAGGAACATGACGTAGGCGTCCTCGCCGACGAGCATGCAGGTCGCGGTCGCGTCGGTGAACTGGGTGTTGAAGGCGAAGCCTAACGCTTCGAAGAACTCGATCGTCCGCTGCAGGTCGTTGACCGGAAGGTTGACGAACAGCTTGTGCGGGGTCGGCGGCCGGGTGCCGGCGTTGCGGATCGTCGGGGCGGGAGAGGCGACGTTTGTCATGGGGGGTACCTCGAGCAGAGGGCTAGTAGTGACGAGTGAGGTGTGAAAACCGCGAGTAGTGACGAGTGAAGTGTGAAGGTGCCGGAGTAGTGAGGGGCGAAGCCCGGGGTCAGGGGCGGATGAGGGCTCGGACCCGGGGATCGCGGAGGTAGAGGCCACCCCAGAGAATGGCGGCGACGTAGATGGGAAAGAGGATGTGGCTGAAGAGGGGATTGTCGACGCGGAGATGGGTGGCGACGGCGCCGCCGAGATAGCCGGTCCAGAGGATCGCGCCTAACGGTGCGGTGCGGGGGATGGCGTAGAGCACGAGCAGCACCGCGGCGATCGTGCCGATTATCGGGAGGTGGTGTGGCTGCCAGCCCAGCTGCGTCGTGCCCTCCACCGCTACCCTTGCGCCGGCGAGCTTGATGGCCGCGTCGAAGGCGAGGAAGAGGACGGCGATGCCGGTGAGGATGCGCGCCGCCCAGGTGGCAGCGGGCGAATTGGTGCGGGCGCGAGAAGCGCGGCGGGAGCTGGAATCGAGAATGGTAGCGGACACGGTGGCCTCCAGTGGTGAGTTCACAGTGTTTGACTCCGCCTCTCCCGAAAACTCATCGGTCCCGCGAAAAGAAATTTCCGCGGGACCGCAAATCCTTCCGCGGCCGCCGCTTACGACGTCAGTCGCATCGGAACGCCGAAGCGCGGGAACAGCGTTTCGACATCGAGATACGACGTCATGCTGGTAATCC
>DASSZC010000396.1:0-3052 GCA_035702925.1 Gemmatimonadaceae bacterium
GTCATAGCCGAGGGTGATGTCGTCGAAGTTGCCCGCCCGGTCGGGGGTCTTCAGTGAGACGATGATCGCGCCGTAGTTCGTGATGCGCGCTTCGACGCCATGCGCGTTGGTCAACGTGAAGATCTCGACGGCTCGTCCGTCGCCCGTCGCTCCGAACGGCGCCCGCGTGACCCCGGCTGCGCTCCGCGCCGCTGACACCGGCGCCGGTGTCGACGAGGCGGACGGTGCGCAGCCAGCCTGCACCAGCAGCACGAGCGCGGTGATACCGATCGGTGCGCGACCGTGCCGCGCTGCGAAGCTGAAACCCATGAATCCTCCATCCGGGTTGGCGTGAGTCCTCTCCCTGGGGTGCTGGAAGTTACAGGAGGCGTCCGCCGCCGCCACCAACGTCGCGCTTGCCCGGAACGCGCGCCCGGGCGTATGCTAGCGACGCGATGATCGCTCCCCTGAACGACCGCTCCGCCGGCGAATCCACCCCGGCGTTGTTCGACGATCCGATCGCGCGCGCCCTCCTCGACGAGCGCCGCGACGCCGCCGAGCGGCTGCTCAATCGCGTGCGCATCGTCGTGCTCCTGCTCCTCGCGATCGCCGCACTCGCCTACGCGCCGACGCTCTCCGCCTCGCTCGATCGCGCCAACGCGGTCGTCCTCCTGCCGACGCTCACCTGGGCGCTCGTCCAGCAGTGGTGGCTCGGCAGGCGTGACCGCCTCCCGGGGTGGACCGCGGTCGTCAACCCGATCGTCGACAGCTGCGCGGTGAGCGCGATCATCGTCGGCTATGGCCTCGCCGAGTCGCCATCGCTGGCCCTCAAGAGCCCGATCGCGCTGACGTATTTTCTCGTCCTCGCCGCGCGACCACTCGCGTCGTCGGTGCGAAAGACCGTTGCCGTCGCGGCGTTCGTCGTCGTGCAGTACGCGGCGGTCGTCGCCTTCCTCGTGCTCGTCGCGCACGCGCCGCTCACCACACCGCTCGTCGCCGCCACCGGGCGCGGCATCTCCCTGCTCGACGAGGGCGCGAAGCTGCTCTTCCTCGCGTTAGGCGGGACGATCGCCGTCTACGCCACGCTCTGGCACGAGCGCCTCGTCCAGGGCTATCTCCTCGAGACTCGCGAGCGTGCCCGCGCCCTCGACCAGCTCGCCGAGGCGCAGCTCCACTCGCTGCGCCTCCAGCTGCAGCCGCACTTCCTCTTCAACACCCTCAACACGATCACCGCGCTGATCGCCACCGAGCCGCGCGCCGCCGAGCGCATGGTCTCCGGCCTCAGCGAGCTGCTGCGCGCCTCGCTCCGCCTCGCCGACGAGCAGGAGGTGCCGCTCTCACGCGAGCTCGATCACCTGCGCCTGTACGTCGACATCCAGCAGACGCGCTTCGGCGACCGCCTCGCCGTCGCGATGGACGTCGACCCGGCCGTCCGCGGCGCGCTCGTTCCCAGCCTGCTGTTGCAGCCGCTGGTCGAGAACGCGATTCGTCACGGGATCACTCCGCGCGCCGCCGGGGGGCGAATCTCCGTGCGTGCCTCACGCGACGCCGACGAGCTGCGACTCGAGGTGCGCGACGACGGGGTAGGGGCAGCGACGCGCGACGGTGTCCTCGCTCGTGAGGGTGTCGGACTGACCAACACCCGCGAGCGCCTGCGCCGGCTGCACGGCGCGCGTCACCGCTTCGCCTACGAGAGTCGCGTCGGTTCGGGATTCTCGGTGCGCATCGCAGTTCCCTTCCGGACCGAGGGAGGAGGCGGCGCATGAGCGCGGCCATTCGTGTCATCGTCGTCGACGACGAGCCGCTGGCGCGGCGGCACCTGCACGCGCTGCTCAGCGCCGAGCCCGACGTCGCCGTCGTCGCCGAGTGCGCGACGGGGACGGAAGCGGTCGCCGCGATCCGCTCGCAGCGCCCGGACCTCGTCTTCCTCGACATCCAGATGCCGGAGCTCGACGGGGTCGGGGTCGCCGACACGATCGGCGCGGCGTCGATGCCCCTCACGGTGTTCGTCACCGCGCACGATGATCGCGCGCTCGACGCCTTCCGCGTCCACGCCCTCGACTACCTGCTCAAGCCAGTCGACCGGACGCGCTTCGCCCTCGCCCTCGCCCGCGCCAAGGACACGCTGCGCGGACGGATCGCCCGCGACCCGGCGCGCCTCGAGGCGATGATCGCCGCGCTTCGTCCGCGCAGCGGCGCCGCGCCCGAGCCGACCGCGCCGAGCGAGCGGCTCGCCGTCCGCATCGACGGACGGACCCTGTTGCTCAGGGTCCGCGAGATCGACTGGATCAGCGCCGACGACAACAACGTCGTGCTCCACGCCGCGGGACGCTCGCTCCGCATCCGCGAGACGCTCAGCTCGATCGCCGAGCGGTTACCGACCGACTTCGTGCGCGTCCATCGCTCGGCGATGGTCAACGCATTGCGCGTCGCCGAGGTGCGGCCAGCGGTGCACGGAGAGTACGTGATCGTGCTTTCGGACGGCGTCGAGGTGCCGACCGGGCGTCGGTTCCGTGACGCCGTCCACGGGCTGGTGCGCCAGGCGCGCTGAGCAGAGGGCGTTCACCCCGCGCGGGGTGTCGCCCGCCCCGGCATCGTTGCGCAACCGGGCCGGGGCTGCAACGTTGGCCCGACAGATCCGAACCGGAGGCAACATGAGTCGTTGGATGTTGGCAGGCGGGCTGGTGGTGATCGTCGCATGCGGCGGCGGCGACAACGGAACCGGGCCCGTGAATGGAGGGGGCGGCGGCACGCTCGTCCACGCCGCGCGGGTGACGGCGACGAGCAGCTTCGCCTTCGACCCGAACGCCGTGACCATCCCGGCCGGGGACACGATCTACTACACCTTCCAGACCGTGCGGCACAACGTCGTGTTCGACACACCTGGCAACCCGGGGAACATCCCGAACACGGTCAGCGCGACGGTGAAGCTGAAGTTCCCGACGGCCGGGACCTTCAACTACCACTGCTCGATCCACCCGAGCATGACCGGCTCGGTGACCGTCACGCCGTGATGCTCCACGCGTTAGGCACCTCGCTCGCCGTCGGCGCGCTCGCGCTCGCTCCGGCGGTC
>DASSZC010000235.1:0-2213 GCA_035702925.1 Gemmatimonadaceae bacterium
TCCATCAGCACCTCGAACCCCTCGTGGCGCACGGTGGTGCGCGCCATGATCCCGGCGGGCTCGCGCGAGTGCGACACACCATGCTCCACGCTGCGCATGTATGCGCTCAGCGCCTGTCGCGACTCCCAGGCCGTGAGGAAGGTGTACGACGCCTCGCCGGATTGCGGTACCAGCAGCTGCAGGTACAGGAAGCCGGGGAAGGAGTCGACGAGGTGCGCCCGCTCGCGAAAGTGGCGCTCGAGGGCAGGGCGATCCGCCTCGGGCACCGAGAGATGGGAGATGAAGACGAACATTCCTGGTAGATGTAGCTCGGGCAGCAGTGGCTGGCGAGGAGCAAGGAGCAACCGGCGTGCCCGGGGCGGCGCACCGGCCGGTCGCGCCCGGATCGTGCATGGGCTCACCGCCATGCGACATATCGTGCGACTCATCACAGCGCTGGCCGCCGGCGGCCTGGCGATCGGAACGTTAGGCGCGCAGCCGGCGCGCATCTCCGTCCTCCCCGCGCGCCCTGCCCCCGGCGCGCTCGTCCGCGTCCTCCTCGCGACCGATCGCGCGCCCGCCGACAGCGTCGTCGCCGTGACCGGGACGATGGCCGGGGAGCGGCTGCACTTCGTGCGCTCGCGGACCGGGAGCTACCGGGCGATCGGCGCGATGCCGCTCGACACGGCGAGCACGACCGCGGAGGCGGTCATCGCCCGTGCATCGGGGCGCGCCGATACCATCCGGGCGGAGATCGCCCTGCCGCCGCTCCCACCGCCGAAGGAAAAGCTCGACGTCGCGGCGCGGTTCGGGCAGCCGCTCGACTCCGCGCTCGAGGCGCGCGTCGCGCGCGAGGTCGAGATCGCGCACGAGATCGGACGCAAGTCGCATGAGACGCCGCGGCTCTGGACCGCGCCCTTCGCCAGGCCGCGTCCGTCGGCGATCACCAGCCGCTTCGGCACGGGGCGCACCTTCAACGGCCGCGTCACCAGCCGCCACCTCGGCGTCGACCTTCGCGGCGCAGCGGGCGCACCGGTGCGCGCGGCGAACCGCGGAGTGGTCGCCGCCGTCGACACCTTCTATCTCGGGGGGCGGATCGTCTACATCGACCATGGCGAGGGGATCGTCACCGCGTATATGCACCTGAGCAGCTTCCTGGTCGCGGTCGGCGACACCGTCGCCCGCGGGCAGCGCATCGGGCTCGTCGGCGCGACGGGAAGGGTGACGGGGCCGCACCTGCACTGGGCGGCGCGCTACGGATCGCTGACGGTGAATCCGCTCGACCTGCTCACCCTGCCGGCGCCGGCAACGGCGACGGCGAAGCGAAGCCGTTGAGCGTGGATCCTGCCTAACGGCGGGCCTTCCGGCCTTCAGTCTTCCCCCTGATCCCGACGCAGCTCGGCGATGAGCCCGGGGACGCTCGGGGCGACGATGATGCCGAGCGCGGCGAGCTCGCTCTCGAGGGCGACGGCACCACCGCCGCCGGCGATGAGGGCGACCTTCGGCGGCAGCTTCGCGCGCAGGGCGCGCAGCTCCCCGACCACGCGATCCCGGTGCTCGACGTAGACGATGCTCACCGCGACGACGCGGACCGCGGCGGCGTGCGCGGCATCGGCGATCTCGGCGGCGGGGAGATCAGCTCCCAGGTAGAGAACGTTCCATCCCTCGACGGCCGCGGCGGCGCCGACCAGCGCGGCACCGATGACGTGTCGATCGCCTGACGGCGTCGCGACGAGCAGGCGCGGGGCGCCATGCTGCGGAACGAAGGCGCGCATCGTCTCGGCGATGATGTGGTGGAGCACCGAGGAAACGAGGTGTTCGTGCGCGGGATTGAGGCGGCCGGCGTGCCACTCGTCGCCGACCCGGCGGAGCAGGGGAGCGGCGACCGACTCGAGAAACGCGGACATCCCCATGCGCGCCGCGGAACGACGAAGCACTTCATTGAGTGGGCCGGCATCGAGGGCACGCGCCAGGGCGAGCGCGTCCCCGATCACGTCGTCGAAGTCCGGGGCCGCGATCGCGGCGGGGGTGCGCCGCTCTCGCGCCGCGATGTCCTCATCGACGAGGGAGGCGATCGCTTCCGTGGTCAGCGCAGCGACCTGGCCGATGCCGCGGCCGGCGCGGGTGGCTGCGTTGAGCAGGGCGAGCCGCTCGACGTCGGCATCGGTGTAGAGGCGCTGCCCTCCCGGTCCGCGTGTCGGCGTGACCACTCCATACCGCCGCTCCCAGACTCG
>DASSZC010000212.1:0-5358 GCA_035702925.1 Gemmatimonadaceae bacterium
TGCGCGGATGAAGGTCGTCGGCGTCGGCGGCGGTGGTGGCAACGCCGTCAACCGGATGATCGAGGAGCACCTGGAGGGGGTCGAGTTCGTCTCGGTGAACACCGACGCGCAGGCGCTGTTGAGTTCGAAGTCGGACATCAACATCCAGATCGGGAAG
Source organism: Gemmatimonadaceae bacterium (assembly GCA_035702925.1). Lineage (GTDB taxonomy): Bacteria > Gemmatimonadota > Gemmatimonadetes > Gemmatimonadales > Gemmatimonadaceae > JABFXC01. The sequence continues at coordinate 158 of DASSZC010000212.1, forward strand.
AAGCTGACGAGCGGGCTCGGGGCCGGGGCGCGCCCGGAGATAGGGCGCCAGGCGATCGACGAGAATCGCGACGAGGTGATCAAGGCGCTGAGCGGCGCCGACCTCGTCTTCGTGACCTGCGGCATGGGCGGCGGCACCGGCACCGGAGCGGCCCCGATCATCTGCGAGCTCGCCCGCGAAGTCGGCGCCCTCACTGTCGGCATCGTCACCCGCCCCTTCCTCTTCGAGGGGCGGAAGCGCATGCGGCAGGCCGAGCTCGGGATCGCCGAGATGCGCAAGCACGTCGACACGATGATCGTCGTGCCTAACGAGCGGCTCCTCGCCGTCGTCGGGAAGGGGATCCCCTTCCAGGACGCCCTCAAGAAGGCCGACGAGGTCCTCCTCCACGCGACGCAGGGCATCTCCTCGCTGATCAGCGTGACGGGACTCGTGAACGTCGACTTCGCCGACGTCCGCACCGTCATGCAGGCCGGCGGCTCGGCGCTCATGGGCACCGGCATCGGCCGCGGCGAGAGCCGGGCGATGGAAGCGGCGCAGCAGGCGATCGCTTCGCCCCTCCTCGACAACGTCTCGGTGTCCGGCGCGACCGGAGTCCTCGTCAACATCACGGGCGGTGCCGACCTCACCCTCGGCGAGGTGCACCAGATCAACGAGATCATCCACGACGCCGTCGGCGACGAGGCGGAGATCATCTTCGGCGCGGTCCACGAGCCGGCGATGCAGGGCGAGATCCGCGTCACCGTCATCGCGACGGGATTCGACAAGGCGATGCAGCTCGGGGGCACGACCTCGGAGCCGGTCACCGCGCCGAAGGGGGCACCGGTGATCCCGTTCCCGAGCCGCCCGCAGCGGGTGAGCTCGGTGACGCCGCGTGCGACTCCCTCGTCTGACATTCCGAGACGCGGCAACACTCCACTGCCCGCGCAGCCACAGGCCCCGCAGGCCCCGTCGCAGGATCTCTCCGACATGGAGATCCCGACGTTCATTCGGAGGCAGATGGATTGAAGACCTGGGTCGCACGTTCCGGTACCTACGCGGTGGTGGCGATGCTCGCCGCCGCCGCGCTGCGTTTTACTCCCGCGGTGGACGCCCCCGCTCCCGGCCGCTTGCTCGTCGAGCCGCCGTCGCCCGCGGTGCAGGCGCTCATCCAGCACACCGACACCCTCGCCCGCGGCGAGACGATCGTCGGCGTGTTGAGCCGCGGCGGTGTCTCCGAGGTCATCGCCCGCGAGGCGCTGGCGGCCGCGAAGATGCTCGACCCGCGGAAGGTGCCAGCCGGAATGCCGATCACCTTCAGCTCCACCGCGCAGGACTCCGTCCCCTCGGAGATCGTCTTCCATCTCGCCGTCGACCACCTCGTGAAGCTGACGCGCACGAACGGTGTCTGGGTCGGCGACGAGCAGCGGCTTCCCTGGACGACCGACACCCTGACGGTCGCCGGGCGCATCTCCTCGACGCTCTACGAGGCGCTCGATTCCGCCGCCGCGAACATGCTCCCCGGCACCGCGCGCGCCGAGCTGGCGTGGACGCTCGCCGACATCTACGAGTACCGGATCGACATGAGCCGCGACCTCCAGGTCGGCGACGAGTTCCGCATGGTCGTCGAGCGCGAGCGCGGGCCTGACGGTGCGGTGCGCGTCGGCAACATCCTCGCCGCGTCGTTCACCAACGACGGCTCGACCGTCGAAGCGGTGCGCTTCCACAGCAACTCGGTGGGTGGCGACTACTTCGACGGCGACGGCAAGTCGCTGCGCGCCTCCTTCCTCCGCGCCCCGCTCTCCTTCCGCCGGATCTCGAGCGTCTTCGGGATGCGCAAGCATCCGATCCTCGGCATCGTCCGCGGGCACATGGGCACCGACTACGCGGCGAACTCCGGCACCCCGGTGCGCGCCGTCGGCGACGCGACGGTCATCTTCGCCGGGCGCAAGGGCGGCTACGGCAACATGGTCATCCTCCGCCATCGCAACGGCTACATCACCCGCCACGGCCACCTTCGCGGCTTCGCCAAGGGACTCCGCGTCGGCAAGCACGTCGGAATCGGCGAGACGATCGGCTACGTCGGCACGACCGGGCTCTCGACCGGGCCGCACCTCCACTTCGAGGTGATCGTCAACGGCGTGCAGAAGGATCCGCGCGTCGCCCTGCGCGTGAAGGGGGGAGATCCGATCCCGAGCGGGGAGCGCGGGCGCTTCCTCGCCCAGCGCGACGAGATGGTCGCGCTGCTCGACCGGGCGCCTGACGGCCAGCAGCTCGCGCTGCGCTGACCTCGTGCACGGAACGATGGCCGCGCGGACGTGACGCGCTGGCTCCTCGCGGCGATCATCGGACTGATGATCGCCGCCTTGCATTACGGGCGGTCGCTCCGCGGCTCCCCTGAAGGCGCTGCGCCGGGCGCGCGGCTGTTCGGCCTCGATCCGCGCCTCGTCGCCGCCACGCTGCGCGCGCTCGCCGCCATGATCGTCGCCGCGATGCTCCTCTCGGCGCCAAGCGGCCGGGCGCACTCACAGCGCCCCCTCGTCGCCGTCGACGCGTCGGCGAGCTGGACGCGCGGGGACTCGGCGCTGGTCGCGTGGCGGAAGGGCGTCGTCGCCGCGTTGCCCGCCGCCGCCGGCGACTCGATGCTCCTCTTCGGCGATTCGCTGCGACGCGATGTCAAGCTTCCCGGACGCCCGACCGACCGGCATTCGCGGATCGCGCCGGTGCTCGACGCCGCGCGCGACGAGCACCGCGCCCTCGTCGTCGTCAGCGATGGGGAGTTCAGCGATGGAGGGACGCTTCCCGCCGGCACCCGCCTGACGATCATCCCGCGACCGGCGGTCACCGACGTCGCGGTCGCCTCCCTCGTCGCTCCCGCGCGTGTCGCGCCCGGCGACACGATGCCAGTTCGCGTCACGATCCGCACCGGCGGACAACCGGTGACCGATGCCGTGATGACCATCTCGTTCGCCGGCGGCGCGCCGGCGACGGTGCGCAGCGGACCGTTAGGCATCTTCGCCGAACGCGAGCTCACGGCGAGCGTCGTCGCCCCGCGCGGGGAGCGCGAGGAGCTGCTGCGGGCAGCGGTCACCGTCGCGGGCGACGTTGAGCCGCGCAACGACACCCTGGCGACGATCATCGAGATCACTCGCGCCCCGGTCGCGGTGCTGGTGTCGTCCTCTCCCGACCCCGATGCCCGCGCGGCGCTCGAGGCGCTCTCCGGTGCGCTCAGCGCCCGGCCGCGCGGTTTCTACCAGGTCGCCCCGGGCGCCTGGCGCGACGCGACGACGCTGCGCGCGGTCGGCGCCGCCGAGGTGCGGGGGGCCGCCGCGGCCGCGCCGTTGCTCGTGCTGCACGGCGATACCGCGGTGTTCGGCGCGCCGTCGCAGCTCGCTCGTTCGGCGCTGGTGCTGATGGTGCCGGGGGATGCCGGCGACGTGGACTGGCGCGCGGCCGCGCGCGACGACTCGCCGCTCGCCCCGTCGCTTGCCGGGATCGCATGGGACAGCATCCCTCCGATCGAGCTCCCCGCGGCGGCACCGCGCGGAGACTGGATCGCGCTCGAGGGGCGCGGGATCGGAGCCGCTGCTCGGCCTGTGGTCGTCGGCGGCGACGCGAACGGCCGGAGGCACCTCGTGGTCGCTGCCAGCGGTTTGTGGCGCTGGCGGGCCCGTGGCGGCCCGGCGCGCGATGCCTACGACGCGCTGTGGGGGGCGATCGCCGACTGGAGCACGAGCGTCGCCGTCGATGCGCGCCCCGCGCTCCCCGCGCGGCGGTGGCTGCGCGAGGGGCAAGCCGTCGAGTGGCTGCGCACCGGCGCCGATTCGCTGGTCAGCGTAACGCTGCGGGCGGCGACCGACACGACCCCGCGCCCGCTCATGCTGCGCTTTCCCGGCGACGCGCGAACCGTGACGACGCCGGCGCTCCTCCCGGGTCGCTACATCGCGGCACTTCGCGGCGGCAGCGCGTCGTTCGTCGTCAACGCGAGCGAGGAGCTGCTCCCGGTACGGCCGCCGTCGCACACCGTCGCCCGCGGGGATCCCCCGAGCGGAATTCCGGCGCCTCCGCTCGCCGCGCGCTGGTGGACGTATGTGCTCGCCCTCGCCGCGCTCTGCGGCGAATGGATCATCCGCAGGCGCGCTGGCCTACGCTGACCCCGGAGCGGGCGCTAACTTCAGGCGATGCGCCTTCTTCGCAAGTCGGGTGACGTCCCGAAACGCTCGCTCTGGGACAAGATCAAGGACGTCGCGCTCACCGACGTCGGCGTCATCGTTCGCGGCGGGGTCTCGGCCGGCTCGCTCGAGAAGCTCGAGGAGATGCTCCTCGAGGCCGACTTCGGGGTGCCGACGACGCTCCGCCTCGTCGCCGACGTCGAGCGCGCGGCGCAGCGCGGCTTCGTGAAGACGCAGGACGAGTTCCGCGAGGCGCTGCGCCAGGGAGTCGAGGAAGCGCTGCGCGCCGGGAACAGCGACACGACGTTGAAGAGCGCCACCAGCGGGCCGACGATCATTCTCGTCATCGGTGTGAACGGGGCGGGGAAGACGACCTTCATCGGGAAGCTCGCCGCGCGCTACCGCCGGCAGGGAAAGCGCGTCCTCGTCGGCGCCGGTGACACCTTCCGCGCCGGGGCTATCGACCAGCTGAAGGTGTGGGCCGAGCGCTCGGGGGCGGAGTTCGTCGGCGGCAAGCCCGGTGGCGATCCGGCCGCCGTCGCTTTCGACGCGATCGACGCGGCGATCACGCGCAGCGTCGACGTCGCGATCATCGACACCGCGGGGCGGCTGCACTCGAACGACGACCTGATGAAGGAGCTGAAGAAGGTCGCCCGCGTCGTCGCCAAGCGGCTGCCTGACGCGCCGCACGAGACGCTGCTCGTCCTCGACGGGACGATCGGGCAGAACGCGATCTCGCAGGCGAGGACCTTCTCGGCGGCGGTGCCGGTCACCGGGATCGTCGTCACGAAGCTCGACGGGAGCGCGCGCGGCGGGGTCGTCGTCGCGGTGCACGAGGCGATCGACGTGCCGGTGAAGTTCGTCGGCACCGGCGAGGGAGTCGACGATCTCGATCCCTTCGACGCGGCCGATTTCTCCGCCGCGCTGCTCGCCGACGACTGATGGCGATCCAGCGGGGGCGCCCCGCCGGGCCGGCGAGGATCGCCCTCGACACGCCGGTGATGTACCTGAAGGGGGTCGGCCCCGCGCGCGCCGACGCGCTCCGGCGGTTAG
>DASSZC010000274.1:0-10119 GCA_035702925.1 Gemmatimonadaceae bacterium
AGCTGCCGATCCCCGGTGCCGCAATGTCGCGGTCCCGGCTCGTTACCGGAGATAGCGATGCTACGCAAAACACGACACGGCTTCACACTCATCGAGCTGCTGATCGTCGTCGTGATCATTGGTATTCTGGCGGCGATCGCGATCCCGAAATTCTCGAACACGAAGGAGAAGGCGTACGTCGCGCAGATGAAGTCCGACCTGCGCAACCTCGTCAACGCCGAAGAATCGTTCTTCGCCGACTCGGTGAAGTACACGGGCACGATGTCGCAGCTGAACTACCGCCAGTCCACGGGCGTCGGTACGCCGGTGATCGCGGTGGGTGCCGGCTTCTGGTCGGCGACGATCACGCACACCGCGCTGAGTGGAAAGAGTTGCCAGATCGCCGTCAACACGGCGAACACTCTGGTCACGACGGCGGGAGACGGAGAACCGGTCTGCAAGTAGCCCGCGTCCGCGGCGCGTTGGTCTTGCCGCGGCGCGGTGCGTTGGACAGCTTGGCTCCGGGCAGGTAGCCAATCCGTTCCGACGATCCCCACGATGTCCATCCAGCTTGCCGGCGCGGTGCGCGCCGTGGCGCCGCAATGGCCGGCGCGGCTCCCGCATCTCGCGATCGTCCTCGCCACCGCGATCGGCATGGCCAGCGCCGCGCCCGCGATCGCCGGCGCACAGAACCGCCGCCCCGCTGATCGCCCGGACTCCGCCCGCGCCGCGGACACGACGCGCACCCGCGGTGGGACTCCAGCCGATTCAGCGGTCCGCGATTCGCTGCGGCCGAGCATCCGCGAGTTCCTCGCCAGGGTGAACGAGCCGCCGGTCGTCACCCGCCATGCGCTGCGCCTGCCTAACGGCGAGCTTCGGTACACGGCGACCACCGGGATGCTGCCGATCCGCAACGATAGCAGCGGGGTCATCGAAGGGAGCATGTTCTTCGTCGCCTACACGCGCGACGCCGTCGCCGATCCGGCCCGGCGGCCGCTGCTCATCGCCTTCAACGGTGGACCCGGCTCGTCGTCGGTGTGGCTGCATCTCGGTGCCTTCGGACCGCGCCGCGTGCGACTGATGTCCGACGGCTCCGCTCCGGCGCCCCCCTATTCGGTCGAGGACAATCCGCAGACGCTGCTCGACCAGGCGGACATCGTCTTCGTCGATCCGGTGGGCACCGGCTACAGCCGCGCCGCGCGCCCCGAGCTCGGCGCCAAGTTCTGGGGACTGGACGAGGACATCGCGGCGATGGCCGAGTTCATTCGCCTCTACCTGACGCGCTACAATCGCTGGAGCTCGCCGCTCTTCATCGGCGGCGAGAGCTATGGGACGACCCGCGCGACCGGGCTCTCGGGCTATCTCGCCGACCGCGGGATCACCCTCAACGGGATCATCCTGCTCTCGACGGTGATCGACCGGGCCGCGTCCTCGATGGACCGCACGAACGGCGTCGGCTTCGTGAACTTCCTCCCGTCCTACACGGCGACTGCCTGGTATCACCACCGTCTCGCGGCAGACCTTCAGGCGAAGACGGTCGAGCAGGTGATGGAGGAAGCGAAGCGCTGGGCGGTCGCCGAGTACGAGCCGGCGCTGGTGATGGGAACGCGCCTCACGGCCGAGCAGCGGGGCGCGATCGTCAGGCAGCTCGCCCGTTACACCGGGTTGCCCGAGCAGTTCGTCGCCGACAACGACATGCGCGTCACGCTCTCCCGATTCAACCATGAGCTGCTTCGCGGCGAGCGCCGGATCGTCGGGCGCCTCGACAGCCGGTTCACCACCTACGATCTCGACCCGGGGTCCGAGCAGGTGCAGCTCGACCCGAGCGAGGCGACGATCCGCAACACCTTCACCCCGGCGTGGAACGACTACGTCAGGCGCGAGCTGAAGTACCGCAACGATGACGTGTACTACATCCTCGGCGGCGGCATCGGCCGCTGGCGCTACCCGCAGAACCAGTACGCCGACGTCTCCCCGTCGATCGAGCGCGCGTTCACGAAGAATCCGTACCTGCGCCTCTACGTCGCGATGGGCTATTACGACATGGCGACGCCGTACTTCGCCGTCGAGTACACCCTCGGCCAGCTGCGTCTCGCGCCGGAGGTGCGCGCCAACATCGCCACCGAGTATTTCGCCGCCGGCCACATGATGTACATCGACGACGCGTCGGGGGCGAAGCTGCGCGCGGGGATCCGGAAGTTCATCGACTCGGCGACGAAGCAGCCGGATCAGCGCGCGACGCGATGACCGCCTCGCGCACGTTAGGCAGCGGCCAGCCGGTCCGCTGACGCCGGCCCTCCGCTGAGCCCCGCGCCAGGAGCGTGCGCGTTCGCGCGCTGCCGCCACGACAGGAACGACAAGAACCTGAATGGGGGATAAACGCGGCATTCGATACTGGCACTGAAAGTCGCGTCGCCGGTCGTGCGGGATTCGCGGAAGACTGCTAATGTGCGGCGGCGCATGAGGGGCGTAAAGCGCCCGCCCCGTTCACCGGTTGCATCTCAATGACACTCACCGACTCGACCTCGAACGTCCCCGAGCTGCTCTACCTGCTGCACGGCGACCCGACCGATCTCGCGGAAGCGTTGGCGGGAATGCGTGCTGCCGACGTCGCCGAGGCGCTGCGCGACCTGCAGCCGGAGGCGGCATCGAAGGTGATGGCGGCGCTGCCCTTCGACCTCGCCGTGCAGGTGTTCGACGAGCCGGAGCTCGAGGGGCACCGGTGTCGGATCATCCAGCAGATGGGGGAGCGGACCGCGGCGCCGCTGATCGACGCGATGTCGTCGGACCAGCAGGCGGATCTCTTCCGCGAGCTCCCCGAGGAGGAGCGACCGCGATTCCTGAAGGTGCTCGATGCGCCGACGCGTGAGGCACTCGGCATCCTCCTGCGCTACGACCCGGACACCGCCGGCGGGATCATGACGACGGAGTTCGTCTCGGTGCCGACGTCATGGACCGTCGGGCAGACGCTGGAGCACATCAGCCGGGTGGGGCGCGCGAAGGAGACGGTGTACACGATCTACGGCGTGGATCCGGAGACGCACACCCTGGTGCACGTGGTCTCGCTGCGCGACCTGATGCTGGCCGACCGCGCGAAGGCGGTGGTCGAAGTGGGCAACCGGAGGAAGCCGCTGTCGGTCTCGCCGGCCACCGATCGCGAGGAGGTCGCGCGCACCATCTCGAAGTACAACCTCCTCGCCCTCCCGGTGCTCGACGAGGGCGGACACATGCTCGGCATCGTCACCGTAGACGACGTGATCGACGCGATCGTCCGCGAGGGGACCGAGGACGTCCAGAAGTTCGGCGGTATGGAGGCGCTCGACGAGCCGTACACCGAGATCTCCTTCATCCGCATGATCAAGAAGCGCGCGGGATGGCTCTGCGCGCTCTTCCTCGGCGAGATGCTGACCGCGACGGCGATGGGGCACTTCGAGGGGGAGATCGCGAAGGCGGTGGTGCTGTCGCTGTTCATCCCGTTGATCATCAGCTCCGGAGGAAACTCCGGGTCGCAGGCGACATCACTGATCATTCGTTCGCTGGCGCTGCGCGAGATCCGGCTCGGCGACTGGTGGCGGATCCTGTTGCGTGAGCTACCCGCCGGCTTGACGTTAGGGCTGATCCTGGGAGTGATCGGGATCGTCCGGATCGTGCTCTGGCAGAAGTTCGGGTGGTACGACTACGGCGAGCACTGGCTCCTGATCGCCGCGACCGTCGGCGGGGCGCTGGTCGGCGTGGTGACGTTCGGGTCGCTCGCCGGATCGATGCTCCCCTTCCTGCTCAAGCGGATCGGCTTCGACCCGGCGAGCGCCTCGGCGCCATTCGTCGCAACGCTGGTGGACGTCACGGGGTTGATCATCTACTTCAGTGTCGCGTTTGCGATCCTGCGGCATACGCTTCTGATGTAGCCAGAAGCGCAGCTGCCAGGGAGGCAACCCGGCAGGCTGCCCTGCCACCTGGCATGCTGCAGGGACATGAGGCAGGGGACATGAGGCAGGGGGCGAGCCACGACCAGGGGGCACAAGGGGGGGCGCGGGGTCGTGGAGGTTTGTAAGGCCTGCTCGTTCACCGGCATAGAGAGGGTATGACGGCGACCCAGCGGGAAGAGGCCGAGCTGCCAGAGGAGCGCGAGCTCGTTACGCGGACGATGCGCGGGGACGAGCAGGCGTTCGGCGCGCTGTACGCGCGCCATGCGGCGACGGCGTACGTTGCGGCGCACCGGCTGCTCGGCAGCGGCGCCGACGCCGAGGACGTGGTGCAGGAGCTGTTCCTCGCGCTGCCCGGCACGTTGAGCGGATACGACCCGACGCGTGCGCCGTTAGGCGCGTGGCTGCGGCGGGTGGCGGTGCGGCTGGCGCTGATGCGGATGCGCACCGTGAGGCGGCGGCGGGAGACCGATGCCGGGTCCGTTGCCGCGCTGCTCGCCCGCGAGGACGCGGCGCTCGAGCGGTTGTCGATCGAAAGTGCGCTCGCGCGGCTGAGCGAGGAGCATCGCACCGTCTTCCTCCTCAAGGAGGTCGAGGGGTACGAGCACCGCGAGATCGCGGCGCTGCTCGACATCTCGGTCGCCAACTCCGAAGTCCGGCTCTTTCGCGCGCGCCAGGCGCTGCGCGCCCTCCTGGGAGGCTCGCGATGACCATGCTCTCGATGTCGATGCACCCGAGCGACGAGACGCTGTCGCGGCTCGCCGACCTGTCGGAGATCGACCGGATGCGCTCGCGCGCCGGACGGCACGTCGCCCGGTGCGGGCGGTGCCGCGGGGAGATCGCCGCGATCGAAGCGTTAGGCGAGGCGGTCCGCGCGCTGCCCGAGCCGGTGCTTCCCGATGCGCTCGGTGCGCGGATCGCCGAGCGGCGGCGGAGTGACGGGCCGACCGCGCCGTCGCACGCCGGTGCGGGGGTCCTTGTCGATGGCGGGGCGGATACTCGGCCCGTTCGGCACTGGAGCACGAAGAAGCGCACCGCGATCGCCGCGGCCGCGGCGGTGATCGTCCTCGCCGCGCTGGTGGGACCGGCGTGGCGGCGCCACGTCCTCGCGGCGGCTGCGCCGGGGCGCGCGACGATGTTCCCGCTCTATCCGCGCCCGGGGGCGCCGGTGGGGATTCGCTTCGTGCCGGCGCCGGATTGGGCGGGCGGCGACACGTTGTGGATCTCCGGTGTCATCGACAGGCGCTTCCAGCCGAACGGGCCGCGCCGGCGTGGCGCCATTCCGGTCACCGCGCTGCTCCTGCGCGAGCACGACGGCGCGTATCGCGGCCGGCTCGTCCTCCCGGCCGACGCGCTGTCCGGAGCGCTCACCGTCATGAATGCGCCCGCGCCAGGACCACATGTGCGGTGGCTCGCGCGGCTGCTCGTGCTGACCAGCGACACGAGCAATGCCCGGCCCTCGCTCGACGCGATGGAGAGCGCGGTCTACAACGACCGGGGTATCCTCGCGGAACAGTCGCTCAGCGACGCCTTCGCGCGATGGGCTCCGGGACACCCGATGCGCTGGCTCGTCGACGTGTCGCGCGCGCGGCGCGGACCGTTCGACTGGCTGCAGTTCTTCACCAACGGAGAACGCCGTTTCGCGCGCATCACCACGCAGCTGAACGCGCGAACGGACGTGCGAGCCGGCGAGCTGGCGGGAATGGCGACCCTCGCGTACCGGCTGGAGGAGCCGGCGGCCGCCGCGGCATGGACGGATCGTCTCGTCCGCGAACATCCGGGCGATCCCTGGACCATCGACCTCCGTGCGCAGCAGATCCACGAGATGGAGCTGCGCGGGGCACCGGAGGATTCGATCGCCCCGCTGATTCCTTCGCTGGACACCCTGTTCGTCCAGTCACACGGGCAGGTGGGCGACATGTACCGCGTGGTCTCGATCGTCCGGAACCGCGGCGACTCGGCGATGCAGCGTCGCTGGTCGCTCCGCGCGGCCCGCGCCGGGACTTTCTTCCCCAGCGAGCTGCGCGGCCGTCAGGTGATCTTCCGCGACCGGGACATGCAGGACTCGGTCGAGGCATTCGCCCGTGAGGTCCTCGCCGACGGGGCGGGGCGCGCGCTCTGGAACTCGTCGACTTACATGCAGGACCCGCGCGTCGAGCGCGCCCTCGCCTACTCGTACCTCGCGTCCATTGCGCTGGCGCGGCAGGAGTACAGGACCGCGGTCTCCCTGACCGACAGCGCACGGCTCTCGGAGTGCGCCGCGATGGGGCAGGATACCCGCGCGCTCGCCCTCCTCGCGTTAGGCGACACCGCGGCCGCGCTCCCATACCTCGCCGCCTTCGGCAAGAACAGCATCATGCTCACCCCGGATTCGGCGCGCACGCTGCTGGGATCACAGTTCGATCCGGGGCGCTGGCAGCACGCGGTGGATTCTGTCGACGCGGTACGCCAGCTCTGCCGGCGCCGAGGGCGATGAAGTAAACGGCGGGCGCGACGACGAGCATCTCAGGCGCCCGCCGTCTTCGTCTCGCTGAGCGCGCGCAGCTCCTCGTCGCTCAGGGTGAGGAGCGCGCCGCCCATGTTTTCCTCGAGGTGCCTGACGCTCGAGGTCCCGGGGATGGGGAGCATCACCGGTGAACGGGCAAGAAGCCAGGCGATCGCAACCTGCGATGGTGTCGCGTTCAGTCGCTCCGCCGCGCGGGCGAGCGGACCGCCTGGCGCCGCCAGCTTCCCGGTGGCCAGCGGGAACCACGGGATGAAGCCGACGCCGACCCGTTCGCAATGCTCGACCATCTGGTCGTACGCGCGGTCGACGAGGTTGTACCGGTTCTGCACCGTGACGATCGGGACGATGCTGCGCGCCATTTCGAGCTCCGCGATGCCGACCTCGGAGAGGCCGACGTGCGCGATCTTCCCCTCCTGCTGCAGGTCGCGGAGTGTGCCGATCTGGTCCTCGGCGGGGACCTTCGGGTCGATGCGGTGCAGCTGGTAGAGGTCGATGCGGTCGAGCCGAAGTCGCTTCAGGCTACCCTCGCACGCCTTGCGCAGGTGGGCCGGCTGCCCGTTCATCTCCCACTGGTCGGGTCCGGGGCGCTCGAGCCCCCCCTTCGTCGCGATGACGAGCCCCTTCGGGTACGGGTACAGCGCCTCGGCGATGATCTCCTCGCTGACGTGCGGGCCGTACGAGTCGGCGGTGTCGATCAGGTCCACGCCGAGATCGACGGCGCGACGGAGGACGTTGATCGCCTCCTTGCGGTCCTTTGGCGGTCCCCAGATCCCCTTGCCGGTGATCCGCATGGCGCCGAAGCCGAGGCGGTGGACGCGCTTGTCGCCGATGTCGAAGGTGCCGCTCTTGAGGGCGGGGCGCGCGGTGGAATCGGTCGAGGCTGGCATGGGCGGTGTCGGAGTGAGGTGCCAGAAGAAGGCGCAAGTGGCATTCCGCGTTCCCGCGCCGTGGGTGTCAGGGATAACCCTCCCTCCCCGCCCCTTCCATGTTGTCGTATACTCGGGGACAAGTCTCTGCTGGGGGGCCCGGCGTGATCGACCTGCGCGACGACCTCATGGCCGCACTTGCCGACCGTTATGACATCGAGCGCGAGCTCGGGCATGGCGGGATGGCGATCGTGTACCTCGCCCGTGATGTCCGCCACGGGCGGCACGTCGCGATCAAGGTGCTGCGCCCGGAGCTCGCCACATCGTTAGGCGCCGAGCGCTTCCTCCGCGAGATCGACATCGCCGCGCGGCTGACGCATCCCAACATCCTCGCCCTGCACGACTCCGGCAACGCGGGGGGGATGCTCTACTTCGTGATGCCCCACGTCGAGGGGGAGTCGCTGCGGGATCGTCTCGATCGCGAGCACCAGCTCCCCCTCGAGGATGCGCTGTCGATCACGCGACAGGTCGCGCTGGCGCTCGACTACGCGCACGACCACGGCGTCATCCACCGCGACATCAAGCCGGAGAACATCCTCCTCCTCGGCGACCATGTCCTCGTCGCCGACTTCGGGCTGGCGCGGGCGCTGCACACCGCGGGGTCGAACCGTCTCACCGAGTCGGCGGTCGCGGTCGGGACGCCGGCGTACATGAGCCCGGAGCAGGCGGCCGCGGATCCCGAGGTGGATGGCCGCGCCGATCTCTACAGCCTGGCCTGCGTCCTCTTCGAGATGATCGCCGGGACGCCGCCGTTCAAGGGGGCGACCGGGGCGGCATTGTTGGCCCAGCACCTGACGGCGAAGCCGCCGTCGATCTGCGCGCAGCGACCGCACTGCCCGGGGTCGGTGGACGCAGCGGTGGCGCGCGCGCTGGAGAAAACACCGGCGGATCGCTTCCGGACGGCGCGGGAGTTCTACTCGGCGTTGACGGCGGCGGAGCCGACGGTGTCACCGGCGCAGTACACGCCGGCCGCGGTGCCTGACGTTCGACGACGGCAGTGGCTGGTGGTCGCGGGCTCGTTCCTCGTCGTCGCGGTGGCGATCGGCGCCGCGGTCGCGGTGGCGAAGGGACGACATGGCAACGGTGCGACGTCGAACGCGGTCACCGACCGTAGCGGCTACGTGGTCCTGCCCTTGACGGCGGCCGATCGGGCGGCCCGCGCCGACACCGCCGCGGTCGCGCGCGCGATCGCCGACGCGTTAGGCGAGTGGGATGGTGTGCACGTCGTCGGAGCGCGCGAGGTGGATGACCAGCTTCCGCTGTCCAGGCGCGGCGGCCCGCTTCGGCTCGACGATGCGCTGCAGCTCGCGGGACGACTCGGCGGGGCGGTGCTCGTCTGGGGCGAGCTCAATACCAATCCGGGCGAGCCGGGTGACCAGCGAACCGCCCGCCTTCACAGCTACGACGTGGCGAGCGGGCGGCAACTGCGTGTGGCGACCCTCGGCTATGGCCCGGGCTCGCCTGGGACACCAGCACTGCGCCGCGCCGCGAGCGCGCTGCTGCGCGAGCGCACGGAGCTGCCCTGGCTGGGAAAGGCTGCCACCTCGAACCCTTCGTTGCCGGCATGGCTTGCCTACGATGCGGGGCGCGATGCCCTGAACCGATGGGACGTTGCCGAGGCCGCGCGCGACTTCCGCGCCGCAATCGCGATCGACCCCTCGCACGCGCAGGCGAGCCTCTGGCTCTCGCTGGTCGAAATGTGGTCCGGGAATCCCCGCGAGCACTGGCGAAGCGCCGCGAGGCGAGCGTACGAGCTGCGCGCCCAGCTATCGCCCGCCGATAGCGCGCTGGCCGAGGCGCAGATGGCGCTCGCTGACGGTCGATATCCCGCGGCGTGCGCAGAGTATCGGCGATACCTGCCGCTCGACACGACGGCGGTCATCGGATCATACGGCCTCGGCGAGTGCGAGTCGCGCGACTCGCTCGTCGTGCGCGATCCAGCCAGCGTGTCGGAGTGGCGATTCCGTGGCAGCTTCAATCGGGCGCTCGAAGCGTACCTGCGGATCGTTGACGATCGTGCGCCACCGCAGCCGACATTCGTGTATGCGCGGTTGTCGGAACTGCTCTACACGTCGGGGATCCAGCTGCGGCAGGGGCATTCGGAAGGCGCAGACGGCCGCGAATTCGGCGCATTTCCGACTCTGGATGCCGATACCCTGGTTTTCGTCCCCTATCCGCTCGATAAACCCGGGATCGCAGGTGGGCCACGCGCCGCCGCCGCGAAGGCGCTTGCCCTCGATCACAATCGCCGCCTGCTTCATCGACTCTATCGGACGTGGGCCGCCAACGCGCCGGCAACAGCCGAGGCGCACGGTGCGCTCGCGAAGCTGCTCGAATCGCTGGAGGAGATCGGGAGCAGCGGCGACGGTGAAGTGTCGGCACTCTGGCAGATCCGCCGCGCGCGCGAGCTGACGAAGGATCCCGGTCAACGGCTGCTGTTCGCGCGGAGCGAGATTCGGCTCCTCGTGAAGAAGGGTGATTGGCGGCGGGTTGCGGATCTGGCGGACTCGCTGTTCGCCAACAGATCAGACGGCGACCTGGACGCAGCGCTCGCCGGCCCGGCCGCGCTGACCGGGCGGATCGGCACGCTCGCGAAGATCCTGCGTTCGCGGGGCGGAGCGACGACCTTCATCCTGGTCATGCCCGACGGTACGCCATTGGATGTTTCCCCGGCGCTGGCCGAGGATGCGGCGGGAACGTTCGCGCTCGCGCTGAGCGGGGCATGCGTCGATACGCTTCGCGGGTATCGCGACCGAATCGATCGCCAGCTGATGAGCTACATCCC
>DASSZC010000406.1:0-7864 GCA_035702925.1 Gemmatimonadaceae bacterium
AGGCGTCTCACAGGCCGAGTACGTTGACGGAGGTGGTACCGGGCGCGCTGACGAAGGCGAAGAGGCCGTCAGGGCGGATCGCGACGGGTCCGGTCCCCGCGCCGGCGATCTGGTCGTACACCTGGAGCGTGACGCCGTCGAAGAGGGTGGCTGGCTCGCCGGAAACGACGACGTAGGGGATGGTGCCGACGTGGCGCGCCGCGATCCCGCCGGGGGGAGCGCCGGTCGCGACGGTGCCCTGCGGCGCGTACCCGCCGCTGCCTGACGCGTAGACGCGGACGAGCCGCTCGCTCGCGTAGAGCACGTAGACGCGATCGCCCGTTGCGCTTGCCGCGATCGCGGTCGGCGATGGCGCGATGGCGAAGCTCCCGGTGTCGCCGCTCGCCGGGTGGATGACCGCCACGCGCCACGCACCGCCTCCCACGTCTACGGTCGCGAAGAGCATCGTCCCGTCGCGATCGCGGCGAGGTCGTGCGGCTCGCCAGCGAGGAGGATAGTGCCAGTCACGTTACCCCCCTCGACGACGGCGATGCGCCGGTCGTAGCGGGTGGCGACAAAGGCCACCGAACCGAGCGAGACGATCCCCGTCGGGCCGGCGCCGACGAAGACGCTCGACAGCGGCTGCGTGCTTCCCGTCGTCACCCGGCTCACCGAGTCACGCGCGGAGTGGGTGATGTAGATCGCGCTCGTCGTCGCGGCGATCCCCGAGGCGCCGTCGCTGATCGGGGCGACGTTGGTGCGGAAGAAGCCGAGCGCGTCGACGACGACGAGGGAGTCCTCGGCGGTCGCGACGTAGGCGCGGGTGTAGTCGGTGCTGAACGCGATCGGACCCGGCGAGCCGCCGACCGGGATCGTGTAGGCGATGGTCGACGGCACGACGAGCACCGAGACGCTCGCGTTCTTTCCGCCGTTCGGCGCGGTGGCGGTGATCGTCGCCGAGCCGGGAGCGACGCCGCGCACGGTGCCGTTCTCGTCGACGACCGCGATGGCGGTGTTCGACGACGAGTATGTGAAGCCGGCGACGCCCAGGTCGTAGCCGGCGGCGGCGAGCGCCGACGCGTGAACACGGGTCGTCGCGCGGACCTGGATCGTATCGGCGGCAAAGCCGGCGTCGCCGATCGTCGCGTGCACGGCGGCAATGTCGGTCGTCGCCGGGTCGATCGGGGAGAGACAGCCAGCGGTCGCGAGGAGCGCGGCGGCGGTGAGGAGCCTAACGCGCATCATCGGGATCGCGGGTGAGGGTGACGGTGATGGAGTGCGTCGCGCCGGGGGCGAGCACGGGAAGGGCGAGGCGGACCGCGCCCGCGGGCGCGACGAGCATCGGCGTCGAGCCGGCAGCGGCCGCCTTCCACCCCGACGGGAGCTCGACGCGAACGACCGCGCCGGTGACCGGCGTGCCCCCGGCGTTGGTCGCGGTCACCGACATCGTCCCATCAGGGGAGATCGCGGCGTCGACGCTGACCATGAAGCGACCGCGCCACCAGGCAGCGGCCTCGCCACCGGTCGTCAGCCAGACGGTGGTGTCCGCCTTCACCCGGCGGGCGACCGCGGCGACGACCGGGACGAGCTCGGGGCGCGACATGAACTGGGAGTGGTAGCTCATGATGAAGAGGCCGCCTAACGCGCGGACCTTCTCGAAGGCATCGAGATACTCGGTGGTCAGCCGGCCGACGTCGAGCTTCTGCACCCGCTTCAGCGAGAGGACGTCGTCGTTGTTGACGCGGCCGAGGATGACGAGGGTGTCGCTGCCGACGCCGAGCAGCTCCGGGCTCGCCGAGTGCGCGTCGTTGGAGCCAAAGACGTAGCTGCCGCCGGCGTCGAGCCAGGCACGGAGGGTGTTGCGGTCGAACTGCTCCTCGGGGGGACGCAGCCCGGCGACGGGGTGGCCAATGAGGGAGCGGATCTCCTTCTGCGTCGTGGCCAGCCGCTCCTTCTGCACTCCGAGGGGCTGGCCGGCGAGGAGGTCGTGGTTCTCGGTATGCGAGCCGATCTCGCCGTTGCGGGCGAGGCGGCGGAGCAGGTCGTCGTTGCGCTGGGCGAGCTCGCTCACGACGTACCAGGTCCCGCGCACCCCGGCGGCGTCGAGCGAATCGACGGCGTGGCTCGCATTCCCGAACTCGGTCTCGACGTCCTGGGCGATCATCGCCGCGGCTGCCTTGCCGTGCGGCCAGGGCTCGACCGCCGCCATCGGCTTGTTCGACACCCAGGCGATCGCGTTGCGGGCGATGATCTGGGCGAGGATGCCGCTCCACGCGTCTCGCTCGACGCGGAGCGGATCGAACCCGAGGTAGACGCTGCGCCCGGCCCCGAGTTGCGTGTGCGAGACGGCGCCGTCGAGCAGGCCGATTCCCTTGGCCGGCGCGGGGTTCATCATCCGGTCGGAGTAGACGAGGTCGCGCATCGGCGTGCGGGCGGCGACGTGGTTTCCGACCTGCAGCTCGAGGCGCGACCCCGGTGGAACGTTGGCGGTGAGCACGCCGCCCGAGGGGATCGTGACGTAGACGCCGCGGCGGGTATCGAGGGTGTCGAGCCGCATCGCACCGGCCAGCGAGGAGGGGAGCGACCAGCCAACGCTCGCGCACCCCCCGTCGCGGGTGCCGGTGATCCACGTCGAGACGATGCCCTGTCCCCTGCCTAACGCGGCGCGGATCAGCCGGCGCGAAGCGAGGCCGAGGCATGGCTCGGCGGGGAAGAGAAGGACCTCGGCGCTGCGCGCCGCCGCGCTGTCCTCGGGGGCGATCGTCGAGACGGTGGCGCCGAGGCGCTCGAGCAGGAGCTGCCATCCACCGATGATCGAGTCGAGCGTCGCCGGGGAGTCGTAGTACGCATCGCTGCCGCGGTCGCGCACGATCGCGACGCGCGTCGCCCGTGGCAGCTTGCGCGGACCAGCGAGCGGCGCCATCCGGGCGACGGTCACGGCGCCGGTGGCCGGATTGAGTGCCGACGCGCGATGCTCGCGCGCCGACGCCTGCCAGTGGACGGTGGCGACTGAGAGCGCGACGATGACGACCGCGACGAGCGCGATCGCCTTCGTCCCGCCGCGGCGGTCAGCGCGTCGCGACATCCGGCTCGACAGGGGCAGCATCAGCGGCAGCGGCGGGCTCGCCGGGAAAGAAGCGCTCGAAGAACACCGGCTCGTCGCTGGTCAGGCGCGCGGTGTCGGGGTGCCGGCGCTCGCGCACCTTGTAGGCGACGTAGCTGCCGACGGCCAGCACCACCGTCACGATGAAGGTGACGAGAATGATCGTCGAGAGAAGCGCGTTGATGGACATGGGTTGTTCTCGGGTCAGATCCTGCCGACGCGCTCGAGCTTTCCCCAGCTCATGCGCACGTTCAGGAACTCTTCAGCGGTCGCGAACAGCTTGACGACGTCGATCATCGCGACGAAGAACAGGCGATAGAGCAGGGCGTACGTGACGAGCGAGAGGTCTTCCTCTTCCATCGCGATCGTGTGGAGCGCGGCGGCGACGTCGAGGAGGGTGAGGAGCACCCACCACCAGGCGACGTAGTTCGCCGCCCCGCTGCCTAACGCGGCGAAGGCGAAAAAGAGGTTGCCGACGATGTTGAACACCGGCCAGATGATCGCCTCGAAGAACATCGCGACGAGGGAGAGCCAGACGCCGACGCCGACCCCGGGCTGCGGGGCGACGAGCCACGTCGAGCGCTTGCGCAGCGCCTGGAGGATCCCGCGGGTCCAGCGATAGCGCTGCTTGAGCAGCCCGTTGAAGTCCTCGGGTGCCTCGGTCCAGGCGATCGCCCGATCCTCGTAGACGACGTGCCATCCCGCCGTCAGGATCTTGAGGGTGAGGTCCGCGTCCTCGGCGAAGGTGTCGCTGTCGTAGCCGCCGACGCGGGTGAGCATGTCGCGGCGGAAGATCCCGATCGGGCCGGGGATGATGTTGACGACCCCGGCGAACGCCTGCGCGCGCCGCGCCATGTTCAGGCCCTCGATGTACTCGAGCGCCTGGAGCTTGGTCCACAGGTTCACGCGGTTCACGACCTTCACGTTGCCGGCGACCGCGCCGACGTGCGGGTCGGCGAAGTGCGGCATCCCGCGGCGCAGCGTCTCGCGCGAAAGGCGCGAGTCGCCGTCCATGCAGAGGATGAACGGCGAGCGGGCGAGGGCGATGCCGGTGTTCAGCGCGTTCGCCTTGCCGCCATTCGCCTTGCTCACCACGCGGACGGTGACGCCGCCATAACGGCCCTCGAGCTCGGCGGCGCGCGCGTAGGTGTCGTCGGTCGAGCCATCGTCGACGACGAGGATCTCGTAGGCGGGATAATCCAGCTCGAGCAGGCTGCGGATCGCCTGCTTGATCATCGGTCCCTCGTTGTACGCGGGGACGACGAGGGTGACCGGCGGGAGGAAGCTGGGGTCGGCCGATCCGCTCTTCGACTCGAGGTGCTGGAGGAATCCCAGCCAGAGGAGGATGAAGTAGCGGACGATGAGGAGGACGAGGAAGGTCAGCACCACCGCGATCCCGATGCGCAGCGCGACGCTCTCGCCGCGGATCGGGGTGTTCTGGAGGAGCATCGCCGCCGCGACGCCGATGCCGAGCATCAGCGCCGCGCCGGAGATCAGGATCAGGACGTAGCGGAAGCGCATGCTACCAGTCCACCTGGACGCGGGCGTTGCTGGTCAGCGACTGGTACCCGCCCTCGCGGCCGCGGCCGTACGCGCCGTCGAGCAGCACGCGCCAGCCGCGCGCCTGGTAGCCGACCTCATAGCTCGCCGAAAGCTGGGGGACGTTGCGCGGCTCGACCCGCAGTGCCGCGCCGTCAGGCAGGGTCAGCGTCTCGCTGCTCCGGCCATAGCCGGGGAGGACGCGCGCCGCCCCCGAGAAGCCGGACCTGTTCCGCATCGACAGCTCGACGCCGACGGCGTTCGAGATGTAGCGCGACGGGTTCCAGTAGGCGTCGCTGCGCTGGCTGAAGCCTAACGTTCCGCCCGAGTAGAGCGCGGCAACGTGAGAGGTGATCGGCACGCGGACCGAGGCCTGGACGCTGCGGCGCTGGTTGCCGTCGCTGAGGCTGAGGGCACCGGCCGAGACGTAGAGCTCGGCGTTGCCTAACGGCGCGGAGGCGGCGAGCACTGCCTCGCGGCCGCGCAGCGGGCCGGCGAGCGCACGCCCGTCGCCGGCGGCGGGGACCAGCGCGCGGGTCGTCATCAGGGCGTTGTAGGCGGGGCCGTCGCTGACCTCGAGCGAGACGCGGGCGGGACCGAAGGGCATCGACAGCTCCCCCGACCCGTAGATCATGTCGGGGACGAGCGCGTGACGGGCCAGCCCCGCGCGCACAGCGAGCCGCGCGCGCCAGAACATCTGCTCGGCGCCTCCCTCGAGCGCGTAGCCATAGAGGAAGCGCTCGACGCCCCCAGGCGACCGCTGCGAGACGCGGCGCTGCTCGGCGCCGAGGCTCAGCACCGTCCCGCGCCCGATGGCGAAGCCACGCGAGACCCCGGCGGAGAGATAGAGATACCCGGTGTTGTCCTCGACGTGATGCATCGTCGCGACCCAGCCGGGAAAATCGCCAACCGCCGTGCCACCCATCGCCAGACGCTCCTCCTTGTCGAGGAGGGCGAGGCTGGCGAGCAGCTGCGGATCGCCGGGCCAGAGCGCGAGTGCCTGACGATAGGTCGCCCGCGCACGGCGCCAGTCACCGCGCCAGCGCAGCAGGTCGCCGAGGAGGACGTAGGTCCCCGGGCGCGGGTTCATGCGCGCCGCGGCAGCGAGGTCCGGTTCGGCGCGCGCGAAGTCGTTGCTCCAGAGGTAAAGCTGTCCTCGCAGCAGCAGGTCGTCGGCGTCAGCCCTGTTGCGGAGAAGAATGCTCAGCTGTTCGACCGCGCCGCGACGGTCACCCGACCAGGCGAGCGCCTTCGCGTACGCCCGCCGCACCGAGCTGTCGCCGGGCGCGAGGGCGATGGCGCGGCCGAGCAATCGCGCCGAGCCGAGGGAGTCGGGGATCTCGCCGCGGACGCCGGCGGCTTCGCGGAGGAGCGCGACGGTCTCGCCGGCGGCGAGGATGGTATCGAACTGCGCCGCAGCCGCGACCGAGCGATGCTCGCTCGCCAGTGCGCGCGCGTAAGCGACGCGGTACGGGAGGTAGTGCGGATCATCGGCGACCCAGTGTGCCGCTTCCATCGCGGTGGGATCGTACGATGCACGCACCGAGTGCAGCATCCCGACGATCGCGGTATCGCCGGGGAGCGCGCGCACGAGCGCGGCGAGCACCGGCTCGGCGTCGCGCGGATGCTCGCCCCAGGCGAGCGCGCGGGCGAGCCCGACACGATACGGTACGCTCGGCGGCTGCGCGGCGAGCAGGATGCGGTACTGCGCCGCGGCGTCGGGATAGTGGCCCATCTGGAGGAGCGCATCGGCGTACTCCCCGCGCAGCGTCCGGTCGGCGGGCCGGTCTTCGACGGCGCGCCGGTATTCGGCGAGCGCCTCGTCGTCGTGCCGGAGCTGCGCGAGCAAGCGTGCGTGTTCGAGACGGAGCTCGGTGTCGTGCGGGTGCGCGGCGAGCCAGGTGCCGATCAGCTCCGCGGCCTCGGCGAGGCGGTTTCCCTTGCCGAGGAAGTACACGTTGTCGAGGAGCAGCTGGCGCGGCGACGCGTGCCAGACGGAACCGGCCGCGCTCTGCCAGCGGAGGAGCATCCGGTCGTTGCGTGCGCGCCAGATCGAGTCCTCGACGGCGAAGCGGCGGTACGCCGAAGCGTCAGGCGCGATGTCGCTCACGCCGCGGACGGCGAAGCTGTCCGTCGCTTCGCCGACCAGCTGGGAGAGAGGGCGCTGCGGCCGGTCGGCGAGCCGCGCGTAGGCGACGACCGCCGCCGCGACGAGCGCGATCGTCGAGGCGAGGACGACGACACCGTAGCGTGCGCGAGCCATCGTCAGGCAGCCGGCCCGAACAGCTCTTGCACGCGCTGCTCGTCGGCTGGATAGCTCAGCGTGTCGACCTCGATCTCACCCTTGCCGATGCGGCGCCATTCCTCGCGCAGCCGCTCGACGAAGGGCGACACGTCCTTGCGCCGCGCGGAATGCAGGTAGACCGAGAGCTCGGGTCCGTCGACGCCGGCGAGGTCGCCGCCGTCGACCCGCATCGTCCGGATGGCGACTTCGGAGAGTGCGCGCGCGTCCTGGTCGGGGACGCGAGCGCGGACGATCGTAAAGAAGGGGACGCGGTCGCCGGTGACGTGCGCCCTGACCGCGTCGCGGAAGGCGCCGCCATCGAGCGGAGCGAAGCCCTTGTCGGCGTGCGGCTGCACCGCGAGCGGGACGTCGGCGTCGGCGAACGACTCCGCTGTCGAGCGTCCGCGCCGCGCCACACCCTCGACGCGCATGAGCAGCTCGTCGGGATCGACGTCGCCGGGGATGAAGTCGTCCGCCCCGGCGCGCAGGGCGCGGGCGCGATCGGTGGAGCGCAGGCGATATGCGGTGACGAGGACGATCGGCGCGCGGCTGCCCGACCTCCTCAGCTCGCGAACGAGGGCGACGGCGTCGTTGACCATGTCGCGCTTCACGTCGATGAGGATGACGCCGATGCTCGACTGGAGGAGGTTGGACAGCGCGCTGACGACGCCGCCGCGAACCGACACGTCGAAGGCGGATCGCAATGCGCTCAGGTGTTCGGGGGGAAATCCCCCAGCGAGGTCGAGGAGGAGGAGCTTCCGGCGCGTCTCGTCGGGAACGTCCTCCTGCCGCCGCGCGCGCGAGTCGGCGAGGGAGGTGATCCCAGCGCCGGGGCTGACCTGGAAGCGGATCGGCGCGGTCGATGGGACCTGGAAGCGAACCTTCCGGATCTCGATCTGGCCGGTGCGATCGGGTTGCGCGGTGAAGTGAAGTATGGCGCCTGCTCGCTGCATCATCGG
>DASSZC010000108.1:0-2428 GCA_035702925.1 Gemmatimonadaceae bacterium
ATCGGAGACGCGAGCGGCCTGCTGCAGATTGTGGGTCACGATCACGACCGTCAACTCGCGCTTGAGCTCATAGAGCAGCTCCTCGATCTTCTGCGTGGCGATGGGGTCGAGGGCGCTGGCCGGCTCGTCGAGGAGGAGCACCTCGGGCTCGTTGGCAAGGGCGCGGGCGATGCAGAGCCGCTGCTGCTGACCGCCCGACAGCCCTAACGCGCTCTGGCGCAGGCGGTCCTTCACCTCGTCCCAGAGCGCGGCGCGGCGGAGCGAGCTCTCGACGAGCGCGTCGAGCTCGGGACGCGACAGGCGGCCATTGATGCGCGGACCATAGGCCACGTTGTCGTAGATCGACTTCGGGAAGGGATTCCAGCGCTGGAACACCATCCCGACCCGCTGGCGCAGGGCGGTCGCGTCGGTCCCCCGGTCGTAGATGTTCTCCCCGTCGAGGGTGATGACACCGCTGTGCCGCGTGCCGATGACGGTGTCATTCATCCGGTTGATCGAGCGCAGGAACGTCGACTTCCCGCATCCAGACGGCCCGAGGAGCGCGGTCACCGCCCGAGCGGGGATGACGAGATCGATGTCGTGCAGCGCCTGCTTCGAGCCGTACCAGAAGGAGAAGCGCCCGGCGGCGATCGTCCCCGGATGCCCGCGGTCTTCGGTCGCTCCGCCACCCGTTCGGCGGGCGGGCTTCGTCGGTGACGGGGCGGTCATCCGAACCTCCCGGTGATGTACGCTTCCGTCCGCGGGTCGGCGGGGGTCGTGAACAGCCGCGCCGTGGGCGCCAGCTCGACCAACTCGCCGGCGAGCATGAATGCCGTGCGATCGGAGACGCGCGCGGCCTGCTGCATGTTGTGCGTCACGATCACCACCGTCACCTCCTGCCGCAGCTCGTAGACGAGATCCTCCACCTTCTGGGTGCTGATCGGGTCGAGCGACGCGGTCGGCTCGTCGAGGAGGAGGACTTCGGGATCATTGGCGAGGGCGCGGGCAATGCACAACCGCTGCTGCTGGCCTCCCGAAAGGCCTAACGCGCTGGTGCGAAGGCGATCCTTCACCTCTTCCCAGAGCGCGGCACGGCGCAGCGCGCGTTCGACGATCTCGTCGGTGGCCGCGCGCGAAAGGCGGTTGCCGCGCACGCGAAGTCCGGCGGCGACGTTGTCCCTGATCGACATCGTCGGGAATGGCGATGGCCGCTGGAAGACCATGCCGATGTGGCGGCGGAGGGCGATCGGGCTGACTCCCCTGCCGTAGATGTCGGTGCCGTGAAGGAGGACGCTGCCCTCGACGCGCGCGGTCGGGACGGTCTCGTGCATGCGGTTCAGGCAGCGGAGCAGCGTCGACTTGCCGCACCCCGAGGGCCCGATGATCGCCGTCACTTCCCGCTCGTGGAAGTCGACCGATACGTGTCGTACCGCGGCCTGCGTGCCGAACCAGGCTGACAGATTGGCGACGTCGAGGTCAGTCGGTGGCATTCCCGAACCGTGCTCTGGTCGCCAGCCTGGCCGCGATGCTGAAGATGAGGACGAGCCCGATGAGGACGAGGGCACCGGCCCAGGCGAGTGCGTGCTCCGACTCGTACGCGCTGATCGCATAGCTGAAGATCTGGAGCGGCAGCGCGGCGATCGCCCCGCGGAGCGAGGTCGACATGAACTGGTTGCCGAGCGCGGTGAAGAAGAGCGGCGCAGTCTCGCCGGCGATGCGAGCGACGGCGACCAGCGCCCCGGTGACGATGCCTGCCGCGGCCGTGCGCAGGACGATGGTCAGCGACGTGCGCCAGCGCGAGTAGCCTAACGCGAGCGCTGCCTCGCGCAGCGAGGTCGGGACGAGGCGCACCATTTCCTCGGTGGTACGCGTGACCATCGGGATCATCATCGCCGCCAGCGCGACACCGCCGGCGAGCGCCGAGAAGTGCCCGACGGGGCGAACGAGGAACTGCCAGGCGAAGATGCCGACGACAATCGATGGCAGACCGTTCAGGACATCGGAGAGGAACCGCACCACGGTTGCCAGCTTCGTCGCACGGTGCTCGGCGAGGTACAGCCCGGCGCCGATGCCGATCGGCAGCCCGATCGCCATCGCCGTCGCGACGAGGATGAGCGTCCCGACGATCGCGTTGGCCATCCCGCCTCCGCTCTCGCCGACCGGCTTCGGCATCTGGGTGAAGAAGGCGACCGTGAGCGACGACGCCCCCTTCTTGAGCAGGTAGAAGAGGATGAGGACCAGCGGGAGCGTGGCGAGCAGCGCCGCGATCCATGTCAGCCCCACCATGACGGCATTCACGATCTTCCGCCGTCCCATCGAGCGAACGGTGCGCGCGGCGTAGTCGCGCTGCGAGACGCTCGGGTGCTCGCGCCGTGGCGGGACGACGATCTGTGGACGAGGCGCACCATTTCCTCGGTGGTACGCGTGACCATCGGGATCATCATCGCCG
>DASSZC010000255.1:0-4766 GCA_035702925.1 Gemmatimonadaceae bacterium
GCGCGTTCACGACGCACGAGCGGCAGACTCGCCAGCAGGTCAAGCGGCTCGAGCGCATCTGCAAGCAGCTCGGCGTCTCGCCGAAGGGGAAGAAGTGCGAGGGGATGGAAGGGCTGATCAAGGAAGCGAAGAGCCTCATCCAGGAGAGGCCGGATGCGGACGTCCTCGACGCGGGACTGATCGCGGCGGCGCAGCACGTCGAGCACTACGAGATGGCCGGCTATGGCTGCGTGCGCACCTACGCCCGCGCGCTCGGCTTCGACGAGCAGGCTGACCTGCTCCAGCAGACGCTCGACGAAGAGGGAGATACCGACAAGCTCCTCACCGCGATCGCCGAATCGCGAGTCAACATCGACGCCGAAGGCTGACACTCGCTGTCGGCGGTGACAAACACGATGGAGGCGGTCGTCTTCAAGCCTGCGCACGACCACCGCCATCGTGCTCACTCCGACTTCCGGAGCATCGTTCTCCGGGGAGCCGCGGCCTGGACGCGGTCAGACGGCGCTGGTCAGGGCCCGTTCGTAGGCCTCGAGCACCACCGCGCGGCTGAGCAGACCGGCGAAACGCCTCGCTCCGTCCCCGTCGTTCCCGGCGCTGACCACCGGCAGCGCGTCGAGCCCGCGCGCGTTCATCGCGGCGAGCGCCTCGCGCAGCGTCTGTCCCTGCCAGAGAGGGTCGGCGGCTTCCGCCAGGTCCTCGGCGACCAGAACCGAGGCGAGGACGCCGCGGGCGACGATCGCCTCCCGCAGGGTGTGGTGGCTGATGACGCCGACGAGCGACCCATCCTCCTCGACGACCGGGATCACCCCGTGTCGCGTCGCGGACGCGGCGGCGACCAGTCGGTCCAGTGACGCTCCGGGAGGAACCGGGGTGACGTCGGCGTCGAGCGCGTCACGCACGTGCAGGCTGTCCATCACCGACTGGTCGACACCGTGCGCGATGTGCTCGCCGCGGCCGGCGAGCCAGCCGTCGTACAGCCCGTGCGGCGCGAAGCGCCGTGCGGTGGTGTAGGCGACCACCGCGACGATCATGATCGGCACGACGAAGCTGTAGTCGTCCGTCATCTCGAAGACGATGAAGATCGCGGTCAGCGGCGCGCGCGTCGCGCCGGCGACCATCCCGGCCATCCCGACCAGCGCCCAGGCGCCGGCGTGGACGATGTGCCCCGGGAGCACCCGCTCGCCCAGCGCGCCGAGCCCGCCGCCTAACGCGCAGCCGATGAACAGCGTCGGGGTGAAGACGCCCCCCGATCCTCCAAAGCCGAGGGTGATCACGGTCGCCGCGATCTTGGCGAGGGTGATCCCGAGCAGCGCGTACCAGGCCATCTCCCCGAACAGCTGCCGCGGCAGCGCGAGATGGCCGTTCCCCGCCAGCACCCCGCCGGTGAGGAGGACGATCAGCCCGACCGCCGCCCCGCCGACGAGCGGGCGCACCCAGTCCGGACCGGGGAGCCGCGCGGCCCACTTCGGCGCGGCGAGATAGGCGCGCGAGTACAGCGCCGAGACCATCCCGCAGACGAGACCGAGGATCGGGTAGAGCAGCGCGCTCCGCACCGGATGCGCGTCGGTCAGCGAGGGAACGTGGAAGATGGCGTCGCCTCCCATCAGCGGCCTCACGGTCAGCGCGCCGACGACGCTGGCGATGACGACGGGGCTGAACGCGCCGACCGAGAAGGAGCCGAGCACCTCCTCGAGGGCGAAGAAGGCGCCGGCGAAGGGTGCGTTGAACGCGCCGGCGATCCCGGCGGCGGCGCCGCAGCCGACGAGGATCTTCAGGTGGCGTGGCTGGAAGCGGAGCCGCCTGCCTAACGCTGACCCGACCGCGGCGCCGAGCACGGCGACCGGCCCCTCGCTCCCCGCCGAGCCTCCCGACCCGAGGGTGATCGCCGAAGCGACGGTGCGGGCGACCACCGGGCCCCCGCGGATTCGACCGTCGCGCTTGGCGACCGCCAGCTGCACGTCGGGGACGTTCTGTCCGTCGGGGATGCGGCTGCGCCTGACGACGAACCACGCCCCCCAGAGCCCGATCGCCGTCAGCGCCGGCTGGTAGAGCGCATGGGCGAACGAAAGCAGCCGCGATTCGGGAAGCCTGATGAAGATCAGGTTCGCGAGGTCGATCATCCGGTAGAACCCGACGACGGTGAGCCCGGTGACGAGGCCGATCACCGCGCCGAATACCATCAGCGTTGCACCCTCGTCCCAGTCGCGCCGCTCCAGCCAGAGGAGCGCGCGACTCCAGAGTCTCTCGACGGCGGTGTCAGGCTCGGTCACGTCCGGAATCTAAGCACGACGACGGGAGGCGCGGCCAAACCGGGGGCGCTATGATTCGCCGATGCGCATCGACCGCAACGAATTCGGAACGCTGCCCGATGGGCGGGTGATCGACGTCATCACCCTGCGCAATCGCACCGGGATCACCATGCGCGTGATCACCTGGGGCGGGATCATCGTCTCGCTGTCGACACCGGATCGCACCGGCGAGCTCGATGACATCGTGCTCGGCTTCGACACCCTCGCTGGATACCTCGGCGAGTCGCCGTACTTCGGTGCGATCATCGGGCGGGTCGGCAACCGGATCGCGAAGGGGCGATTCGTGCTCGATGGTGTCGAGTACGATCTCGCGAAGAATAATGGGCCGAACCATCTCCACGGTGGCATCCGCGGCTTCGACAAGGTCGTCTGGGATGCGCGGACCTTCGAGCGTGACGACGCGGCGGGAGTGGTGCTGAGCTACACGAGTCCCGACGGGGAGGAAGGCTACCCCGGCCGGCTCGACGCGACGGTCACCTACACGCTGAACGATCGCGACGAGCTGGTGGTGGACTACGCGGCGACGACGGATGCGCCGACCGTGGTCAACCTCACGCAGCACAGCTACTTCAACCTCGGTCACCAGGGGAGCGACGTGCTCGCCCACGAGCTCACCATCGCCGCCGACGCGATCGTCGCCGTGGACGCGACGCTGATCCCCACGGGTGAGCTCATGCCGGTGCAGGGAACCCCCTTCGACTTTCGCGTCGCGACGACGATCGGCGCGCGGATCGACTCCGACCATCCGCAGCTGAAGGTCGCCGGCGGCTACGATCACACCTTCGTGCTCGGGGCGCAGACGCGCGCGCCCCGCCGCGCCGCCTTCGTCCGAGCGCCGTCGAGCGGCCGCACCCTCGAAGTGAAGACCACTGAACCGGGGGTGCAGCTCTACACCGGCAACTTCCTCAATGGCTCGATCCGCGGCGAAGGGGGCGTCGTCTATCCGCACCGCGGCGGCTTCTGCCTCGAGACGCAGCACTTCCCGGATGCGCCGAACCAGCCGTCGTTTCCGTCGATCGTGCTGCGCCCAGGTACGAGATACGAGACTACGACGGTGTTCCGATTTGGGACGCAGTGAGCCTCGAGCGAGGAGGGCCGCGCTGTCAGCGGACGCTGGCGTGGCGCGAGACGCGCCAGCCATATTGTCCCGGATGAACAGCACCGAAGTCGCCGCGCGATTCCGCGCGCTGCGTGTTGTCCCCGTGCTCGTGATCGAGGACGCAAAAGGCGCCGCGCCCCTCGCCGCGGCGCTCGCCGAGGGCGGGCTCCCGATCGCCGAGGTCACCTTCCGAACGAAGGCCGCGGTCGACGCGCTGCGCCGGATGCGCGACGCACAGCCCGACATGCTCATCGGCGCCGGCACCGTGCTCACCCCCACCCAGGTCGACAGCGCGCTCGACGCCGGCGCCACGTTCATCGTCGCGCCCGGCTTCAACCCGGTGGTCGTCGACTACTGTCTCGAGCGCGAGGTGCCGGTGTTTCCAGGAGTCTGCACACCATCGGAAGTCGAGGCCGCGCTGATGCGCGGCTTGCGCGTCGTGAAGTTCTTCCCCGCCGAGCCCGCGGGTGGCCTTCCATATCTCAAGGCGATCGCCGCGCCTTACGGCGAGGTCGAGTTCATGCCGACCGGTGGGATCACCCGCGCCAACCTCGGCAGCTATCTCGCCTTCCCCCGGATCGTCGCTTGTGGCGGATCGTGGATGGCGCCCGCGGAGTGGGTCGCGAAGGGAGACTTCGACGCGATCCGCGCCGAGACGGAGCGCACCGTCGCCGCGGTGACGGGAGGCGCGGCATGACCACCGGTCGCGTCGTCGGACTTGGCGAAGTGCTCCTGCGCCTCAAGGCGCCGGGACACGAGCGGCTGCTCCAGTCCCCGTCGCTCGAGGCCACCTTCGGCGGCGCCGAGGCGAACGTCGTCGCATCGCTCGCCCAGTTCGGCGTGCCGACGTCGTTCGTCACCGCGCTTCCCGTCAACCCGATCGGCGACGCCGCGCTCGGCGCGCTGCGCGCTTTCGGGATCGACACGAGCGCCATCGTCCGCAGCGGCGAGCGTGTCGGCGTCTACTATCTCGAGGCGGGCGCGGGACCGCGAGCGTCGGGCGTCGTCTACGACCGCGCCGGCTCGGCGCTGGCGACGGCTCGCTCCGAGGAGTTCGAGTGGGTGCGAATCCTGGGGGGCGCGGGATGGCTGCACATCAGCGGGATCACCCCGGCGATCAGCGCCGCCGCGGCGGCGATCACCCTCGACGCCGCGCGCACCGCGCGCTCCCTCGGGATCACAGTCTCCTGCGACTACAACAACCGCGCGAAGCTCTGGAAGTGGGGAAAGGCCGCGCGCGACGTGATGCCGGAGATCATCCGCAACGTCGACATCGGGATCGCCGGCCGCGACGACTGCCAGACGATGCTCGGTGTCGAGGCACCCGCGGAAACCGGCGCGCCTGACGCGACGGTCTA
>DASSZC010000368.1:0-4119 GCA_035702925.1 Gemmatimonadaceae bacterium
CACCGCCGACGGCGCCGCGGCGCGCGAGTTCCCGCGCGACGGGGCGCGCGCGACCGAGGCGCGCTGGTCGCCCGACGGGCGCCGCGTGGCATACGTCGCCGGCGGGCAGCTCTGGGTCGCCGACGCGACGGGAGCGGGGAAGCGGCAGCTGACGACGATCAACGGCGGCGCGAGTGGACCGGTCTGGTCGCCGACGGGAGATCGCATCGCCTTCACGACGGCGGTCTACCCCGACTGCAAGGACGACGCGTGCAACGTCGGCAAGTCGAAGGAGGCCGACACGAGCAAGGTGAAGGCGCACATCGCGAACAACCTGCTGTACCGGCACTGGACGGCGTGGAGCGACGGGACGCGGTCGCACCTGTACACCGTCGCGGTGTCAGGGGGCGCGCCGATCGATCTCACCGCCGGCGCGGACTACGACGTCCCGCCGCCGCCCTTCGGTGGCAGCGAGGCCTATGCGTGGTCGCCCGACGGTCGCGAGATCGCCTACACGGCGAAGGACCAGCGCGCCGCGGACGCGTGGACGACGGATCTCAATCTCTACGTGGTGCCCGCCGACGGGAGTGGCGCGGCGCAGGTGATCACCGCGGCGAACACGGGCGCCGACCAGAACCCGGTCTACTCGCCTGACGGCCGCTGGATCGCGTACGCGTCGCAGGCGCGTGGCGGCTTCGAGTCGGACCGTGGGCGGCTGATGCTCTACGACCGCACCGCGAAGGTCAGTCGCGAGCTGCTTCCGCACTGGGATCGCAACGCCGACGGCTATTTCTTCGCGCCGGACACGAAGGCGATGTACATCGCGTCGCTCGACAGGGGACACGACAAGCTGTTCCGCGCCGCCCTCGAGATGGGCTCGATGGGAGAGCTGGCGCCGACGATCGCGATAAGCGGCATGAACAACTCGGCGTTCACCCTTTCGCGCGACGGGCGGACGATCGCCTGGCAGCGCGACGCGGCCGATCATCCGCCCGAGGTGTACGTCTCGCGGCTGACGGGAAAGGGATGGGACGCCCCGCGCCAGCTCACTCACGAGACGGACGCCAAGGTCGCCGGTCTCGCGCTGCAGCCGTTGCAGGAGTTCTGGTACGTCGGTGCCGGCGGGGACAGCGTGCAGGGGTTCGTCATGAAGCCGCCGCAGTACAAGGCCGGGACGAAGTATCCGACGGTGCTGCTCGTGCACGGCGGCCCGCAGGGGGCGTTCATCGACAACTGGCACGGCCGGTGGAACTACGCGATGTTCGCCGCCCCCGGGAACGCCGTGGTGTTCGTCAATCCGCGCGGCTCGACGGGGTACGGCCAGCGCTTCGTCGACGAGGTGTCAAAGGACTGGGGTGGCAAGGCGTACGAGGACATCATGAAGGGGATGGACGCGGCGATCGCGCGCTACCCGTTCATCGACTCGACGAAGCTGGCGATGGCCGGCGGCTCGTACGGCGGCTACATGGCGAACTGGATCAACGGCCACACGAACCGCT
Organism: Gemmatimonadaceae bacterium; assembly: GCA_035702925.1. Classification (GTDB taxonomy): domain Bacteria; phylum Gemmatimonadota; class Gemmatimonadetes; order Gemmatimonadales; family Gemmatimonadaceae; genus JABFXC01. Next base: position 1,479 of record DASSZC010000368.1, read on the forward strand.
TCAAGGCGATCGTCTCGCACGCCGGCGTCTTCAACCTCGAGAGCATGTACGGTGCGACCGAGGAAATCTGGTTCCCGGAGTGGGAGTTCAATGGTCCCTACTGGAACTCGGCCGCATCGGCGGAGCAGTACCGCAAGTGGTCGCCGCACCTGTACGTCGGCCAGATGAACACACCGACGCTGGTCATCAACGGTGAGCTCGACTTCCGCGTCCCGTACACGGAGGGGCTCTCCCTGTTCACGGCGCTGCAGCGCCGTGGCGTCCCGTCGCGGCTGGTGATCTTCCCCGACGAAGGCCACTGGATCGGCAAGCCGCAGAACCAGCAGCTCTGGTGGCGCGAGGTTAACGGGTGGATCACGCGGTATACCCACTCGCCGGTGATGTGACGGTGCGGCGGGGGTGAGGGCGCGAGAGTGCTGCGGTAACTACTGCAAGGGCAAATGCAACGTCAGCAACTTTATCACAGAGAACTGCACGAGGAACTGCAGAGAGCACAGAGAACAGCTGTGGGCAGACGGCTCCTCGCGCCGGAGTCGAACAGCTTGGGGCAAGCGGGGCGAGCTCCTCGCGCCTGACGGTCTTCGCGGGTCGCGGTAGGATGGGGCATGGTGGCGAGGGGATCTTGCCGCCATGCCCCAATCTTTCAAGTTCGTTGCGGAGAGTGCCAATCGCCCTTGGCCCTTCTCTGTGCTCTCGGAGTTCCTCGTGCAGTTCTCTGTGATAAAGTTGTTGACGTTGCAGTTGCAGTTGCCGTCGCTGTCCTGTCGTTGCCCGCCTCCCCGACCCCGCGCTCTCCTACAGCGCGAGCGTGAACTGCTCCGGAAACTGCGGCGGCGTTATTGATTCAGCGAGCGCGCTGCCCGGTGACTCGGTTTCCTCGTCCGACGTCGATGCCGGGTCGTAGCTCCAGCCGCGGACGCGGTACTTCCGACAGAGCTTGTCGAAGAACTTCGCCAGCCCCTCGCGGTACTTCTCGCCCGCGTTGTAGCCGTGCGCGTAGGTGTTGCGATAGCGCTCGGCGAGGTGCGGGAACTCGGCGGCGATCCATGGGAGGTATCGCTTGCGTGCCGTGGATTGCAGCCGCAGCGCACACGAGTTGACGTGGGTCGCGCCGGCGGCGGCGACGCGCTTCACGAGCTCGTCGAGCTGCGACGGGTTGTCGGTGATGCCGGGCATCACCGGCATGACGTTGACGCCGATGTCGATCCCCGCATCGCGCACGCGGGCGAGGGCGCGGATGCGCGACTCGGGAGTCGGCGCGCGCGGCTCGATCCGGCGGGCGAGGTCGCGATCGATCGTCGTGATCGTCATGTGGATCGACAGCGACGAGTGCCGGTTGATGCGCGAGAGCACGTCGATGTCGCGGGAGACCAGTGGACTCTTCGTGATGATCGTGACGGCGAGGTCGGGATGCTCGGCGAGCGTTTCGAGGATCCCGCGGGTGATCCGGAACTTGCGCTCGCCGGGCTGATAAGGGTCGGTCGCGGTCCCGATGACGATGCGATCGCCATGGATCAGCGCGCGGTGCTTGTCGCTTCCGTAGCGGAGGGTCTTGCGCAGCACCGACGGCGCGTTGTCCTTCACGAAGATGTGCCGCTCGAAGGCGAGCCAGGGCGCCATCTCGGCGAAGTCGCGGGCGAGGGTCTCGTCCATCACGTCCTTCGCCGCCGCGCGCTCCATCACGTAGCGGTGCGCGTAGCGCGCGTAGCAGTATGCGCAGCCGAAGGCACAGCCGACGTACGGGTTCACCGACCAGTAGCCCATCCCCGTCACCTCGGGGCCGTTCAGAACATTCTTCGCCGGGGCCGAGTGATAGCGGATATCTTTCTGCTCGCCGATGACGCGAAGGGCGCGCACGACCGCCGGATCATCTTCCGGAAAGAGCGCAGCCTGGACGAGCGGTCGGTTGGGCAGCATGGTTGTTGCACGACTCGTATCGGGTAAGGAAACCGAATATACACCGAAGTACGGCCGCGCGCACCGGCGCCCGCAGAGCGGCGGGCTCGGCAGCGATGGCGCGCCACCAACGACAGGGGAGGAGATTCATGCGAGGAAAACTCGCGGTGATGATGGCTGCAGGAGTGCTTGGCGCCTGCGCGAGCGCGGGCGGGTTCCCGAAGTCGCTGCCGATGGAGTCCTCGAACACGATCAGTCAGGCGACGCAGGCGATCGCCGATGCGCAGACCGCGGGCGCCGATTCGCTCGCCAGCGAGCCCCTCGCCAGTGCGAAAATGCACCTCGACCAGGCGCAGAAGGAGCAGATCTCCCGGCGCCCCGACGAAGCGACGCTGCACGCGCGTGAGGCACTGGCCGACGCGCGCCTCGCGAGGACCACGGCCCTCCGCATGAAGGCCGAGCACGAGCAGGCGGCGGCACAGTCGGCGCTGAGCGCGCTCCCGCCGAAGGGAGGTGCGCGATGACCCGCAGCCACATCCTCCGCGGCGCGACGATCGCGCTCGCCGGATTCGCGATCGGCGCGTGCGCCAGCGCGAAGAAGCCTGGCTACCTGACACAGGCCGAGGGGATCTACTCGGCGCTGAACACGCGCGGCGGCAACGAGACCGTCGAGGCGGAGATGATCAAGACGCGCCAGGCGATCGACTCCGCGAACATGGCGCTCGCCCAGAACCGCTCGCAGAAG
>DASSZC010000489.1:0-2361 GCA_035702925.1 Gemmatimonadaceae bacterium
TGCCGAGCGGCGTCGACGCCAACTCGGGGAGCGCCGACGGCGCGGTCAGCGCCGACCTGACGCTCGCCTTCGGGAGCATGAAGCGCGGGCTCCTCGTGGCGCGCGAGTGCGCCGGGGCGATCGAGGTGCTCGACATCGGCGTCTATGCGCCGCGGGCGGCGTCGCTCCCCCGCCTGGTCGACGGCAGCTATGTCCGGGCGCAGGTCCGCCCCCTCACCGCCGATGCGCACAAGGGAATCCGGAAGAAGGTCGCGATCATCGGCGGCTCGCGGGCGATGGCCGGGGCGGTGATCCTCGCCGGGCGTGCCGCCTTCCGGACGGGGGTGGGGATGATCCGCACCTCGGTCGCGCGGGAGAGCGTTCCGCCGATCCAGGCCGCGCTCCCCGAGGCGAGCGCCTTCGACCTCCCCGCCGACGACGCGGCCGCGCAAAAACTGCTCGACTGGGCCGACGCGCTGGTCATCGGCCCAGGGCTCGGTGAACGGGCGCGCGAAATCGTGGAACGCATGCTCACCGGGAACAGTATCCCGGTCGTCCTCGATGCCGACGCACTGAGCGCCTTCGAGGGCGAAGCTGCCGCGTTAGGCACCCTGCTCGCGAAGCGCCCGGCGATCCTCACCCCGCACCCGGCCGAGCTCGGGCGGCTCGCCGGGTCGTCGGCAAGCGAGGTGCTCGTTCGCCGCTTCGACGTCGGTGGCGAGGTCGCGCGGGTGACGGGCGCGGTCGTCCTCTCGAAGGGGACCCCGACGGTGATCACCGCTCCTGACGGCTCGCGGCTGGTGAGCGCGGCGGGGAACGCGGCGCTCGCGGTCGGTGGGAGCGGCGACCTGCTCAGCGGGATGGTCGGGACTCTCCTCGCGCAGCTCGGCGACCCGCACGTGGCGGCCGCCTGCGCGGCCTGGGCGCACGGCCGCGCGGCGGAGCTGGCGCGGGGGAACAGGCGCTCCGTCCGCGGGATCACCCTCGACGATGTCGCGCGCTCGATCGGCGACGTCTGGGAACACTGGCCCGAGCCGCTCGACTCCGATGTCCTCGCCTCGCTGCCCGCCGCCGGCGACCTGCCGTGACGCCGGCGCGCGCGTCGCGAACGGTGCTGGCGGCGCTCGCGTGCGGCACGTTAGGCGGCACGTTAGGCGGCACGGCCGGATGCACGCCGGCAGCCGTTGGTGCAGGCCAGGGCGTCGCTCCTGGCGGGAGCGTCGTGCGCGAGGCGGTGGTCCGCGTCGGTCCATTTGCCACGGTCAGCGCGATCGCCGTCTCCCCGTCGCGCACCTTCGTCGTCGCCGAGGGGGGGCTGGCGATCTATGACCGCAATCGCCGCGGCTGGCTGCCGCCCCTCGCGTTAGGCTTCGCCGGGCCGCGCTCCCCGCTCGTCGCCGAGCGCTGCGCGGCGGTCACGAACCTCATCGGAGACGCGGTGTGGATCGCGTGCGGCTCACGGGTGACCGTCGTCAGGCCGGCGATCGGCGCGGTGTGGGCGACCGACGTCGGCGAGCCGGTCACTGCGCTGGCGATCGACCGTAGCGGCGCCGATGCCTATGTGTCGGGCCGGACGATCGTCGTCGTGAGCGCGGCTGGCACGGCGCGTCCGTTTCCCTCCGGCGATGTCCTGACCGCCGATCGCATCGCCGGCCGTGTTCCCGTCGGTGGGGACGCCGCGCTGCTGCAGGCGGTGCGCGACCCGCTGCTCCTCCGCGACGATGCGCTCCGCGTCTGGCAGCCGACCGCGGTCGCTCGCGGCGAGGGCGCGAGCGAGACGTGGGTCGGGACGCGCGGGGGTGGGGTCTTCCTCGCCGACATCGACTTTCATCGCTCGCGACAGCTTCCTTTCGGACTGCGCGTGGGGATGGTGCGGTGGGTGGCCCGCACGGCCACCGGGGTGATGATCGTCGAGGATCCGGCGCCGTGGAGCGCCGATCGCTCGCTGGTCACGACGGCGAGCGATGACCTCGCGACATGGGAGTGGCCGTCGCTGTACACGAGCCTTGGCGCGCTGAACGCGGTCGTCGCCCGCGAGGGGACCGTCTGTGCCGCGGGGGAGCTCGGTGCCGGGCTGGCGAGCATCGCTCCGCTGGCCGGTTCGCCGACCGCCGTGCTCGCCAACGATCATCGCCTCTTCGAGCCGGCGAACGCCGCGCTCGCCGCGCGCGACGGCTGCGTCGTCGGCACCGATCGCGGTCCCGTGCTGCTCCCCTGGCCGACGGCCGCGGCAGAGAGGAACGAGCAGCGAACGTTAGGCAGCACCCCGCCCGTGCGCGCCCTCGCCTCGTCGGGTGACACGATCTGGATCGGCACCATCGGCGGTCTCTATCGGGCGGTCGGTGGCGCCGGCGCGATGCCGGTACGGCTGCCGCCCTCGAT
>DASSZC010000523.1:0-9008 GCA_035702925.1 Gemmatimonadaceae bacterium
GTGCTGCTCGGCGAGCGCGTCGACCACCTCGCGCCATTCGTACGAAGAGGCCGCGGCGTGGATGGCGTGAACGAGGAGGAGGGGAGATCCACTTCCACGGCGAGTCCAGGCGACGCGATGCCCGCGCCAGGTGAAGCTCCCCTCCTCGCCCCCGATCGAGTTCTCGAGCGGTGGGACGTCGTGACCGGCGAGCGCGTTGAACGCCGCGGCCGCGCCGATGGCCGCGCCACCCGAAAGAACCAGCTTACGCCACCGCATCGCACTTCCTCCGTTCAACCGCCGTTCGTGACGACCACACGCCCCTCGACCTCCGGAACGCGCGAGCAGTGCATTCTGCTCCCGCGCGTCCCATCTCGCATGAGCCGTTCCGGCGAGACCGGTGAATGAAAAACAAACGGGGCGGGACGCGATCGCGCCCCGCCCCGCCCAAGCTGCCGAACGCCGGACTAGCGACGACCGCGCTTCGCGCTCTTCTTCGCGCCGCCCTTCTTCGCCGCACTACCCTTCCTGGCGCCGCCCTTCTTCGCCGCGCCGCCCTTGCGGGCGCCGGCCTTCTTTGCGCCGCCCTTCTTCGCCCCACCGCGGCTCGACCCGCTGCTCTTTTTCGCGGCGGTCTTTCCGGCGCCGCCCTTCTTCGCAGCGCCCTTCTTCGCACCACCCTTCTTTGCCGCAGCGCCGCCGCTCTTCTTCGCGGCCGACTTCTTCGCGCCGGACTTGGAGGCCGACTTCTTCGCGCCGGACTTCGCCGCACCGCCGGCCGAGGAGGTGCCGGCAGAGGAGCCGCCACGCGCCGCGGCCGCGCCGCCCGAAGCCGAACCACCGCGCGCTGCACCCCCGCCCATCGACCCGCCGGACGCGCCGCCCGCACCCGCGCCACCGCCGGAGGCACCACCGCGCGCACCGCCGGCGCCGGCGCCACGCCCGGCGCCACCACGGCCCCGTCCCGGACCACGCTTGCCGAAGAGGGCATCCTCTTCATCCTCTTCGCCAGCGCCGGTGTCGGTCACACCGATCTCCGCGTCTTCGTCTTCCTCGTCGACGTCGTCGGTGCTGTCCCAGAGGCTCTCGCTGTCATCCTTGTGCAGCGTTCCCCAGCCGCCATCCTCCTCATCGTCGTCGTCGAACGACGAGCCACCGCTCCCACCACCGAAGCCGCCCTCGTCGCTGTCGTCGTCCCGATCGGAAAACAGGAGCTCCTCGTTCAACTCGTCACCGCGCGGCATGACCGCCTCCCTTGATTGTGTGGTGCCCAGCTCTGATGCGCTGCTTTTATCACCGGAGTTGTCGTGGAGCGCTGCAGGTCGCGTGCCTTACGGCACGCAACGCCGCGCTCCAATGCGCGCTGACGCGCGCGCATCACCCAATACAACCAGTTGCGATGCGCGTCAAGCACGTTCGCGCTCGCGGTGAATCCTCGCGACTCAATCGCCCGGTGCGGCAGCGGGGTCCGGCACGTGATGCGAGGCCACGCTGTCGGCGCTTTCGCCGCCCCACTTCCGGACGAGCCACGCGCTGAAGTCGTCGAAGAAGGTGTAGACGACCGGCACGACGAACAGGGTGAGGAGGGTGGAGGTCAGCAGCCCGCCGATCACCGCGCGCCCCATCGGCGCCCGCTGTTCCGAACCCTCGCCGAGGGCGAGCGCGAGGGGAAGCATCCCGAAGATCATCGCGACTGTCGTCATGATGATCGGACGCAAGCGAGTGCGTGCGGCCGCCAGCAACGCGTCGCGCCGGACCAGCCCCTTTTCACGCTGCTGGTTCGCGAAATCGACGAGCAGGATGCCGTTCTTCGTGACGAGACCGAGGAGCATGATGATCCCGATCATCGTGAACACATTGAGGTTCCCCTTCGTCAGCAGCAGCGCGAGCGCGACACCGATGAAGCTGAGCGGAAGCGCGAGCATGATCGCGAGCGGCTGGAAGAACGACCCAAAAAGAGAGGCGAGGATCAGGTAGATGAAGATCACGGCGAGCAGGATCGCCTCGAAGACGTAGCCCTTCGTCTCCTCGAGATTCTGCACGTCGCCGCGGAACACCGCGTGATAACCCGGGGGGAGCCCCATCTGGCGAATCCGGGCGCGGGCGGCATCGGCGACGTTGCCCATGCTGTATCCCGGAAGCACCCCCGCCGAGATCGACACCTGCCGCTCCAGGCTGCTCCGCTCGATCTGCTGCGGGCCGACTCCCGCTGTCACCTGCGCCACCTGCGCGAGGGGGACGACGACGGCGCGGCCGGTGCTCGGATCGACGTTCGTGCTCGGGACGGGGATTCCGGCGACGTCTTCCGCCGAGGTCCGCATCGAGTCGGGGTAGACCACGACGACGTCGTGCGAGTAGCCCTGCGGATCCTCCCACTGGGTCGCGCGCGTACCCGTGAAGAGTGGCTGCAGGGTCGTCGCGATGCTGCCGATGCCGACACCCGCCGCCCATGCCTGCTCGCGGTCGACCTGCACATCGAGCTGCGGGATGTCCCCCTCGTCGCTCGACGTGGGCTCCGCGATCCCGGGAACCGTCTTCAGGGTGTCGAGCACCTGGTTCGCGAGGATCTTGAGGCGGCTCGATTCCGGACCCTGGACGTTCACCGAGATCGGCTGGCGATAGCCGCCGAAGATCGTCGGCGTACCGGTGACGTTGGCGCGCGCTCCGGGAATCTTCCCCAGGTCGCGGCGAAGCTCGGTCTGGATGTCGTTCTGCGACTTTGCGCGCTCGTTCTTCGGCTTCAGCTTCACGAAGATGCGGCCATTGCTTGGCGTGCCGCGGAAGCCGCCCCCGACCGAGAGATAGGTGAAGTCCACCTCCGGCTTCGACTCGAGCAGCCTGGCGATCGCCTTGCCCTTCTCCGTCGCGTACTCGATGCGCGAGCCCGGCGGGACGCGGAAGTTCACGTTGAACTCCCCGCCGTCGAAGTCGGGGACCCAGGTGAAACCGAGGCGCGGGAGGATGACGAAGGCGATGGCGACCGACGCGCCGGCGATGGCGATGACGATGCCGCGGCGGTCGAGCCCCCACGCCAGCCAGTCCGGGTAGCGATCGGCGACGCGCTCGAACCAGTCGTTGAAGGCGAATGCCGCACGACGGACCGGGTTGCGCGAGACCTTCCGCGGGGTGTGGACGTGCGTCTTCGCGCTGCCGTGCCCGAGCTCGACCTCCGGATCATACCAGAGGCTGGACAGCATCGGGTCGAGGGTGAACGAGACAAACAGCGACACCGCGACCGCGGCGGCGACCGTCACGCCGAACTGGAAGAAGATCTTCCCGATCTGCCCGCCCATGAAGGCGACGGGGATGAACACCGCGATCACGGCGAGGGTCGTCGAGACGACGGCCAGGCCGATCTCGTTGGTGCCGTCGCGCGCCGCCTCCCGATGGTTCTTTCCCATCTCGAGATGGCGGACGATGTTCTCGCGGACGACGATCGCGTCGTCGATGAGCAGGCCGATGGCCAGCGAGAGCGCGAGCAGCGTCATCGTGTTCAGCGTGAAGCCGCTGACCCACATCGCGAAGAAGGCAGAGATGATGCTGATCGGGAGGGCGAGCCCGGTGATGACGGTCGAGCGCCAGGAGTTGAGGAAGAAGTAGATGATCAGGATGCAGAGCGCGGCACCGAGCGCGAGCTCGTGCTGCACCGAGTCGAGTGAGGACTTGATGCGCCGCGAGTCGTCGGAGATCACCTTCAGCTTCACGTCGGCGGGGAGCTGGCCGGCGAGGGTGTCGAGCGCGGCAAGCACGCGCTGGGCGACGTCGACGGTGTTCGATCCCGAGATCTTGAGGATGTCGATCGACACCGCGCGGTCGTCGCCAAGATAGGCGGCGCTCCGCTGCTCCTCGATGCCGTCGACGACGCGGCCGACGTCGGAGACGCGAACCGGAACGCCGTTGCGCACGAAGATCGTCACGTCGGCGAACGACTTCGGGTCGATGACGCGGCCGGTGACGCGGACGAGGCGCTCGCTCGTTCCCTGCCTGACGCGTCCGGCCGGCACCTCCTGGTTCTCGCGGCGGAGGGCGTCCATCACCTGCTGTGGCGAGACGCCGTACGAGCGGAGCGCGATCGGATCGAGCTCGACGCGGATCTGCCGTGCCGCGCCGCCGATGACGTTGACCCCGCCGACGCCGGGCACGGCCTCGATGCGTGTCGAGATGACCTCGTCGGCGAGGTCGGTGAGCTCGCGCACGGGGCGCTCGCTGCTCTGCACCGCGACCGAGATGATCGCGCGATCATTAGGGTCGAAGTGGAGGATGACTGGCTCGTCGATGTCCGGCGGGAGCGAGCGGCGGATGCGCGCGACTTTCGCCTGCACGTCCTGCTGCGCCTCGGCGACGTTCACGTTCAGCTCGAGCTGCAGGCGGACAAGCGAGGAGCCCTCGAACGAGGTCGAGGTGATCTCCTTGATCCCCTGCACCGTGTTCAGCGCCTCCTCGATCGGTCGCGAGACCTCGCGCTCCATCACCTCGGGCGAGGCACCGGGATAGCTCGTCTGGGCGACGACCACCGGATAGGTGATGTCGGGATACTCGTCGACGGCGAGCCGCCGGTAGGACACGACGCCGAGGACGACGAGCGCCACCATCATCATGGTGGCGAAGACGGGACGCTTGATCGAGACGTCGGAGAGGAACATGGGTCGGTGCCTCGCCTAACGGCCGGCGGTCGGTGGGGCGCCGGGGGCGGGGGCGTCCGGTCCGATGATGGTGACCTTCATCCCGCGGCCGAGGGTGCCGACGTTGCCGACGACGACCATGTCCCCCTCGCGCAGCCCGCTGGCGATCTGCGTGAGCGCGCGGCCGGCGTCGATGACCCCGGTCGTGATCGGAACCGGCTCGAGCTCCTGGTTCTGGATGCGGTAGACCAGCGAGGCGCTCCCCGCCGCGCTCTGGCGAATCGCCCCGCTGGGGACGACGAGCGCGTCGGGGACGGTGCGGAGGACGATGCGGCCGTTCGCCGCGGTGCCACCGCGGATGGCGCCGCTCGCGTTAGGCACCTGGACGTAGACGGTGACCGAGCGCGTGACCGGATCCACGGTCGGGCTGACGCGGGCGACGCGGCCGTCGAGGTCGCGCCCGGCGGCGTTGAAGTGGACGGTCTGGCCGGCGCGGATGTCGTTCGACTGGCGGGCGGGGACCGCGGCCGCCAGCTCGAGGACGTCACTGCGGACGATGGTGAACATGCTGGCGCCGCGAGCGACGCGTTCGCCCGATTCGACGAGCCGCTTCTCGACGATCCCGCTCGTCGGCGCGAGGACGCGGGTGTCGGACTCGTTCGAGCTCGTCGCCCTGACCTGCGCCTCGGCGGCGGCGAGGCGTGCCTTCGTCGTGGCGACGGACTGCTCGGCGACGCGCATGTCGTGCTCCGGGACCGCGCCGGCCTTGAACAGCTCCTGCGCCTGCGCGTAGTCCCACTGCGCGGTGGCGAGGGCGCCCTTCGCCGCGACCAGCTCGGCCTCGGCGCTGCGACGCGCGCTCACCTGCTCGCTGGCCTCGAAGTTCGCGAGCAGCTGGCCGCGGGCGACCCGCTCACCCTCGCGCACGAGCACGCGGTCGAGATCTCCCTCGAGGCGCGCCTTCACTTCGAGCGTCTCGATCGGGCGGAGGTCCCCGGTGATCGCGACTGCCTCGTCGATCGACATGCGAATGGCGCGTCCGATGTCGGATTGGGCGAGGGTCAGCGACGCGGCGCGCCGCGTGCCGCCGCCGACGGTGGTCGCTCCGCCGCCGGCCTTCTCCCCCTTCGAGCAGCCAGCGATCAATGCGGCCGCGAGGAGCAGCAGCGCGGTGTTGTGCGTCGAACGGATCACGGAGCGAATGAAGTCGAAGTGGTGCTGGCCGGCGTCGGCGCGGGTGCGGGCGCGCTGGGCGGAAGCGGGATCGGGCGGCCAAGCGCGTACGCCAGCTCGGCGGTCGCGAGATAGAGCTCGACCGCGGCGCGGGCCTCGTTGGTCTCGGCGGTGAGCTGCGCCAGCTGGGCATCGCTGACGTCGAGCTGCGTACCGAGTCCCCGGTTGTAGCGGAGGGAGGCGAGGCGGAAGGTCTCCTGCGCCTCGGTGGCTGCCTGCTGGCGCGCGCCGTAGAAGGAGCGGGCGCGCGTGAGCTCGGCCTGCGCCTGCGCGATCTCGAGCGCCGCCGCCTGCCGCTGGCGTTCGTACTCGATGTCGGCCAGGCGCGCGTTCGCTTGCGCGAGATCGATGTTGCCGTGCATCCGGAAGACGTCGAAGACGTTCCAGGTCAACTGGACGCCGGCGGCGAGATCCTTGAAGAAGCCGCCGTTGTAGCAGAAGCCGTTGCGGGCGACGGCGGCGGTGCACTTGTTCTCGCCTAACGCGTCGCGCTGGCCGAGGAGGGGCGGGAGCCCCGACGTCGGGAACGCCGACACGCCGCCGGTGACGAAGGCGGAGAGCGACGGCAGGTAGTCGGCGCGGGCGATGTTGATCGCGTCGTGCCGGGCGCGCGCGGTGAGCGCGGCGGCGCGCACCGCCGGCCGCGCGTCGGCGGCGAGCATGATGTCGATCGAGTCGCTCGTGAACGACGCCAGCATCGTCCCGACGGCCGGTCCATCGAGGTTGCTGACGAGGGCGACCGGCTGCCCCATCGGAATCTTGAGCAGCTGCTTGAGCTGGAGGAGGGCAATCTCGCGGTCGCTCTCCGACTGGAGGACGAGGGGCTCGGCGTTGGCGCGCTCGACGCGGGCGCGCAGCACGTCATAACGCGCGGCGCGTCCCCCGCTCTCCAGCTGCTGCACCTGGGCGACGCGGTTGCTGGCGAGCGTGAGGTTCGTTCGCTGGATCTCGACGAGCCGGTCGGCGAGGATCGCGGTGAGATAGGCGCGCTGGGCGTCGAGCCCCGCGGTGGTGCGGGCATCCTCCTCCGTCAGGCGTGCCGCGGAGCGGAGCCTGCTCGCGGCGCGGATCGCGACCAGCGCGCGCCCACCCTGGAAGAGCGGCTGGTTGAAGGAGCCGCCGATCGTGTAGGTGTTCGTCTGGTTGAAGTTCGCGGACACCGCGGTGGCGCGCGCGCTCGCGTACGAGTGCGTGTAGCCGCCAGTGATGCGCATTGACGGGAGGGCGGTCGCGCGCGCGAGCTCGAGCTGCGCCCCGGTCGCCTCGAGCTGCGCGACAGCCATGCGTGCGGCGTCGCTCTGCCGCTCGGCGCGGGTAACCGCGTCCTCGATCGACAGCCGCAACGTGTCGCCACGCGGAGCATCCTGCGCGACGAGCGGCTGTGGACCATGAAGGAGGGCGACGACGATCGTCGCCCCGAGCAAAGCTGAAAAATGCATGTGGTAGATTACGCGTGCCCAAGGCCGAACGTTGTACGCGAACGGTGAGCCGGGCCAGACACGCCGCCGATTACATTCGTCGCAGTGGCTCACCGCGGCGGTGCGTCGGGAGCGGGGCGAGCCGGGCTGCGCATCACTCGAGTCAGGAGCCGTAATGCCGAAGGTTCTCGTTTTGTTCTCCAGCCGGACGGACAACGCCGCGGCTCTCGCCGCCGCGATCGCCGAGGGCGCGGAATCGGTGAAGTTCACCGAGGTCGAGATCCGGCGGATCGAGGACCTCGAGTCGGTGGAGTCGATCGCCCAGTACGACGCGCTGGTGGTCGGCAGCCCAGCCCGCTACGAGGCAGAGATGAAGCAGCTCCTCGACCAGGCGGGCGCGGTCGCGGAGCGCGGTGCGCTGGCCGACAAGGTCGGCTCCGCGTTCTGGTCAGGGTCGGCGCAGGGGGAGGACGAGACGAACATGATTTCGATGCTGATCCCGATGATGCGGCTCGGGATGATCATCGTCCCGCCGGGGCCAGGCGATGCAGCGGCGGTCGCGGCGGGCGATCTCGCGGCGGCGCGGCGGCATGGGGCGCGCGTCGCGAAGGTCGCCGAGTGGGTGCGGCACGCGAAGTCACACGAGGCGCATTCGCACAAGCATTGAGAGGCGGCGCCGGCCGCCGGCGTTCACGCGTGCAGGTCGTCGATGAACACCAGCGTCTTCTTGCGCAGCACGACCGTCTCCAGCGCAGCAAAGACCGTCGGGTCGAGGAGGCGGGCGATCTGGCCGCGCAGCAGTTCGAGCGTGTCCTGCGGGGTGAGCGGGTCGCGGTAGGCGCGGCGCGAGGTCAGGGCGTCGAAGGCATCGGCGGCGGCGAGGAGCCGGCCACCGATCGAGATCTGGTCGCCGGAGATGCCGCGCGGGTAGCCGCTGCCGTCCCAGTGCTCGTGGTGATCCTGGACGAAGCTGAGCGCGGTGTCGATGTGCTTGAGCGGGGCGAGGATGTCCATCCCGATCTTCACGTGCGCCTTGATGTGCTCGAACTCCGAGGCGGTGAGCTTGCCGGGCTTGTTGAGCACTTCCTCGCGGATCCCGATCTTGCCGACGTCGTGCAGCCGGCCGGCGAGTCGCACGTTCTCGACGGTGTCGGCATCGAGGCCTAACGATTCGGCCATCGACGCGCCGAGCTCGGCGACGCGCTGCGAGTGACCGCGGAGGTAGATGTCCTTCGCTTCCATCGCGTTGATCAGCGAGTCGGCGATGCTGATCGTCAGGGTGCGGAGCGCGGTCTTTTCCTTCTCGAGCTCCTCGGTGCGGAGCGCGACTTCCTCGCGGATCATCCGCTCGACGTTGCGCTGCTCGATCGTGAGGTCGCGCTTGTGCAGCGCGCGCTCGACGGCCTGGTTCAGGTCCTCGAGCTCGATCGGCTTCATGAGGTAATCCATGGCGCCGTGCGACAATGCCTCGGTCGCGGTCGGCGCGTCGTTCACGGCGGTCAGCATCATGATCGCCATGTCGCCATCCATCTTCGCCGCCTGCGTCACGACTTCGACGCCGGACATCCCGGGCATGCGGACGTCGCAGAGCATCAGGATGAAGCGCTGCCGCTCGAGCGCCTCGAGGGCGGCCGGACCGCAGTCGGCGGTAAGGACCTCGTAGCCGCGCGAGCGGAGGAACTTCCCGAGCGCGAGACGGATCGTCTCCTCGTCGTCGACGATCAGAATGCGCTTCGTACCAGGTTCACCGATGGCG
>DASSZC010000344.1:0-4667 GCA_035702925.1 Gemmatimonadaceae bacterium
CGGCGCGAAGTGATCGGCGTCCTCGCCAGCCCGGTCGGTGGAGAGCGGGACTTCGTCGCCTTCGCGCCCTTTCACGGCGGAGTGACGCTTCTCGAGAGCACGACCGCCCCGCTCGTGCCGACGCTTCGCCTCAAGGCGCGCAGCATCGAAGCGGTCGACACCCTGCGCGCGGCGACGCTCGACTGGCTCGCGCAGCGCTACGGGCGGGCGGTCGAGAAGCTGCAGGTCGTGGTCAACACGCAGCAGCTCGAGAACACGCGACAGGCGATGCTCCTCACGAAGCTGCTCCTCGGGATGCTCGTTGGACTCATCCTCGCTGTCGGCGGAATCGGGATCATGAACGTGCTGCTCGCCGGGGTGACCGAGCGCACGCGCGAGATCGGGATCCGCAAGGCGGTAGGTGCGCGGGCGCGCGACATCCAGGCGCAATTCCTCGTCGAGTCGGTGACGGTGACCGGCGCCGGCGCGGCGATCGGTTTCGCCGCGGGACTCGTCCTCGCGTTCGCGGGGACGGCGATCTTCAGGCACTTCCTCGGTTCGGACATCCATCCAGTCGTACGGGTACAGACCGCGCTCCTCGCGATCTTTTCCGCGGTCACCGTCGGGCTGGTGTTCGGGACGTATCCGGCGCGGCGCGCGGCGCGGCTGTCGGCGGTCGAGGCGATCGCGCGTGAGTGATCCGCGGCACTCGCGCCCCTTCCGCGCCGGGAATAACTTCACCCGATGACCGCAACCAGCCCATCGATCACGCACGTCCCCACCGCCGGCGAGCGCGCACCGGACTTCTCGCTCCAGTCGACTGCGGGCACGACTGTGAAGCTCTCCGAGTTCCGCGGCAAGTCGCCGGTGCTGCTCGCCTTCTTTCCGCTCGCCTTCACGAGCACCTGCACCGCCGAGCTCTGTGAGTTCAGCGAGAGCTTCGACCGGTACGCGGGGAAGGGGGTCGCCGTCCTTCCGATCAGCGTCGACTCGGTGCCGACGCTCAAGGAGTTCAAGGCGAAGCATGCGATGAAGACGGATCTCCTCAGCGACTTCAAGCGTGAGGCATCGCGCGCGTTCGGGGTGTTGCGCGAGGACACCTTCTTCTCCGAGCGTGCCTACTTCCTCATCGACCGCGATGGTGTCGTGCACTGGACGCACGTCGAGTCGAAGCTCGGGGACAAGCGAGACAACAGCGAGCTGTTCGACCGCATTGCCGCTCTTGGCTGAGCGCGCGGCGAACACCCCGGGCTGACGCCGCGGGGCCCACGAACTTTCATGGTCGAGCCGCTCGAGCTACTCGCCCGCGACGACAAGTGGTCGTTAGGCTGCGGTGACGGGGCGATCTTCGCCCCGGCCGCGCCTCTCTGGCTCGACGTGCCCGGCTTCTGGGACGGCGGCACGATCTACCAGACGGAGATCGCCCCGCTGTTCACCGTCGCGGTGCTCGACGAGGAGGGGAAGGAGCTCACCCTCAAGCTGCAGTCGCGACGCTGGACGCCGGCCGAGCTGACCCTGGAGTACCGGCTGTCCAACGGGGTGACCGCGACCGAGGTGCGCACCGTCCACCCTGGCGGCGTCTTCATCTCCGAGTGGCGGCTGCGGGCGCTGCGCACGGCGCGCGTCCAGATGGTTGCCTGGACCGCGCAGCCGGATGGGCGCACCGCCGCGTCAGGCAGCGACTGGCCGGGAACGATCAGGATCGAGCGGCCCGCCGCCGATGCCGACGGCCGCTCGACCCCGCTTGTCGTCGAGCTGTCGATGACTGGCGTGCCGAGCAGCTGGGGCACCTATGTCGGCGCGAGCGCGCAGCCGCATCCCCGCTGGTCGCAGACGCAGTTTCCCGAGCGGTGGCGAGGCGAGGGACTTCCCCGCGAGCTGCGCGTCCCGCGCGACGCGACCGGCGGGACGCTGGTTGCCGCGGTGCATCGCGCCTGCCTGGTCGGGGGGAACGGCGCATCGGCGACCTTCGCGATGCGGGTGGTCCCCGCGCGCGAGGACCTTGCCCCGCGCGAGGCGGCGCCCCCCGTCGCCGGCCGGCAGGGAACGTTAGGCGGGGTCAGCCGCCGCCGCTGGGACGCCATGCTCGGCGCTGCGCCGACCTTCCGCTGCTCCGACCCGTACCTCGAGACCTGCTACTGGTATCGCTGGTCGGGGATCTGGCTCAACTCGGTCACCACCCCGGCGGGGGCGTACAAGGAGCCGGTGCTCTGCGAGGGACCGGGGGAGCGGCACATGCCGCGGGCCGCGGCGATCGGCACCGCGGTCCGTGAGCTGCGCTGGCTCGACGATCCGGAGCGGGCGCGCGCGGCGCTGCGGGTCTTTATCGCGCGCCAGGGCGCCGATGGCGCGCTCCCCTCGCGCGTCCCACTCGACGCGGCGGGGGCACGCGGATGGGAGCCCGCGCCGTGGGGGGAAGCGCTCGCCGCGCTCGATGCCAGCACGCCGGACGATGCGTTCATCGCCGAGGTGTACCGTCCACTCGCGAAGCACGCCGAGTGGCTGGTGCGCGAGCGCGACCGGGACGCGACCGGCATGTTCGACGCCTTCGCCGACCCGGCCGCGTCGGAGGGGTCGCCGCGCTTCGCCGGCCGGCCGTTAGGCAGCGCCCTCAAGGCGGTCGAGGCCACCACTTGGGCGTACACCCTCTTTCGGACCCTCGAGCGCGTCGCCCCCCGCGCCGGAGCGGCCGACGAGGTGCTGCGCTGGCGCGTCTTCGCCGAGCGGACGATGCGCGCGGTGCGCGAGAAGATGTGGGATCCGGCCGAAGGGCTCTTCCGCGATTTCGACGCGCGCATCGGCGAGCGATCGCACGTGCGCGCCGCCGCGGGCTTCCTCGTGTATGCGACGGACCTCGCCAACGCCGATCACCTGTCGGGACTCGAGCGCAACCTTCTGGACCCCGACCGCTTCTGGACGGCATTCCCGGTTCCCTCGGTCTCGCTCGACGATCTCTCCTTCACGCCGTACGGCGAGCGGGGCGGGGAAGGCGACCCGGCGCCGCGCGGCGGGCGGGCGATCCCGTTCACGACGAGCGCCGTGATCGACGCGGCCGCCCGGGCCGCGGTCGCCTACGCCCCGCACCTCCGGCCCAACGTCGCCACGCTACTCCACCGCTTCGTTCGTCTCCTCTTTCACGACGGAGACCTCGGCCGCCCGAACTGCTATCCCGACTACAACCCCTTCACCGGCCACCCCTCCCTCGCCACCGGCGCCGACGACCACCTGCTCGCCGCCGTGAACGACCTGATCATCCAGTACGTCCTCGGCATTCGCCCGCACGCGAACGGGATAACGATCGACCCATTCCCCTTCGCCCTCGACCACGCCGAGCTGCGCGGCGTCCATCTCCGCGGCAAGGTGCTCGACGTCGTGGTGAGCGGCGAGCGCGTGTCCGTGACGGCGGATGGGGTGAAGCGCGAGGAGCGGCTGGGGACGAGGATGGAACTCTGAACTGCAGCTATTAGCCGTTAGCCGTGAGCTGTCACCGACTGCGGTTGACGCCTTCGCTGACAGCTCACGGCTAGTGGCTTACGGCTTCAGTTCGCCGCTGCGGACTTGGATCTTCCGCGGCTGCGGGATCGCGGCCTTCGGGATGTGGATGGTGAGGACGCCGTGCTCGAAGGTGGCCTCGATCTTCGACTCGTCGAGGTTCTTCGGCATCCGGAAGGAGCGGGAGAAGCTGCCGTAGCTGCGCTCGACCAGGTGGTAGCGGCGCTGCTCGTCTTCCTTGCGGTCCTCGTTCTTCTCACCACTGACGGTGAGGACCCCGCTGTCGGTGGTCAGCTGGATGCTCTCGGGGGCGACTCCCGGGATCTCGAGCGTCAGGGTCAGCTCGGTCTCGGCTTCCCGGATGTCGACCGGGGGCATCCAGTCGTTCACGCGGGTCGTGCCGTTGGCACCGAGCGCGCTGAGCGTGTCGTCGAAGAGCCGGTCGATCTCGCGGCGCAGGCTGACGGCCGGAGCGGCGATCGCGGTACGGTACACCATAGTCGTCCCTCCTGAATGTTGGCTGTTGGTCGCGGGCAGCGCCCTCGCGCACCCGACGCCGGAGGGGAAGGCAACCGGCGTGCACATCCGGATTTGCCAATTCGGCAAAACTCCCGAATCGTCCGCTGCCAGCGTTGCCGGTGATTTGTCAGCGCGGCATAAGTGACCAAAGGACGGCCTCGTCGGTCATAATGTCCCGTGCCCGCGCCAGCGAAAAAGCTGGCCTTGCCTGCCCGCCGCGACGACGCGGAAGGCGGCGGTTGTCCCGCGAGCCGGACCCGTACCGAGCCGAGTTGACCCACGCCGCCAGACTGTCGCCCACGAGCGCCCTCAAGCTCGTCACGCCGTCGATCGCCACGATCGCCGATGTCGCGGCGTTGCTGGCGACGGGTGACGCGCTCGACCGCGTGGTGCCCAGCGTCCTCGGCATCGTCGCCGAAGCGCTCGGTGCGCGCGAGTGCTCGCTCTGGAACATCGACGACACGGGACTCTGGCGTGCCTGGTCGCTCGGCGACTCGGCGACCACGGTAGACGAGGTGCGCCGCCGGCTCGACTCGAACACCCTCGCCGGCGACGGGTTGGTCCTCGCCCGGCTCTCCACCGGGACGCGCGCGTTAGGCGTGGTCGTCGTTGCCGTCGCGCGCGAGATCACGAATGAGGAGTTCGTCCTCCTCACCACGATCGGGACGATGCTCGCC
>DASSZC010000334.1:0-2405 GCA_035702925.1 Gemmatimonadaceae bacterium
GACGTGTCCACGACTGACCAATTCTCCTTTCGCGTCTCACGCGAGCAGGGTTCGGCCCGCCTCGGCGAGCTCGCCACCCCGCATGGCGTCGTCGAGACCCCGGCGTTCATGCCGGTCGCGACGCAGGGGACGATCAAGGGACTGTCGATGGACGAGGTGTCCGGGGCCGGGGGGCGGATGGTGCTCTCCAACGCCTATCACCTCTACCTGCGGCCGGGCGACATGATGGTCCGCGCCCTCGGCGGGCTGCACGCCTTCGCCCGCTGGGACGGCCCGATGCTCACCGACTCCGGGGGCTTCCAGGTGTTCTCGCTCGCGAAGCTGCGGACGGTCCACGAGGACGGAGTCGTCTTCCGCAGCCACCTCGACGGGTCGATGCACGAGTACAGCCCGGAGGCGGTGATGCGCATCGAGCGCAACATCGGCGCCGACGTCATCATGCAGCTCGACGAGCTGATCGCCGGCCAGGCCGGGGAGGCGGCGGCGCGGGCAGCGATGGAGCGGAGCCTGCGCTGGCTCGACCGCTGCCGCGCCGAGTTCGACCGGATCGAGCGCGACGGCCGTGCGCCGTTAGGCCTGACGATGACCGACGCGGTGCTCCCCGACGACCTGCCGTCGCTCCTCCCCGCCGATCCCGAGCGGGAGCGCGCGGCGCCGCCGCAGGCGCTCTTCCCGATCGTCCAGGGCGGGACGCACCCGGGGCTGCGCAGGGCGTCGATCGCCGGCATCCTCGAGACCGGCGACTGGCGCGGGATCGCGATCGGCGGACTCTCCGTCGGTGAATCGAAGCCCGACATGTACGCCATGCTCGAGGTCTGCGATCCGCTGATCCCCCGCGCACTCCCGCGCTATCTCATGGGCGTCGGCTTCCCCGACGACCTCGTCGAGGGGGTCCGCCGCGGCGTCGACCTCTTCGACTGCGTCGCCCCGACGCGGATGGGGCGCGACGGCACCGCCTTCACCCCCGACGGGAAGGTGCAGATCCGGAAGGGGAGCCATCGCACCGACCGCCGCCCCCTCGTCGACGGGTGCGGCTGTCCCGGCTGCACGCGCTACGACCGCGCCTACCTCCGGCACCTCTTCGTCGCCGAGGAGATGCTCGGCCTCCGTCTCCTCGCGCTGCACAACCTCACCTTCCTCCTCGATACCATGCGCGACGCGCGCGCCGCGCTGCGCGACGGCAGCTTCGACTCGTGGAGCGACGCATGGCTGGCGCGTTACCGCGGGGCAGCGGTCGCCCCGGCCTGAGCGCCGCTACGGCTTGGGCTTCGGCTTGAGGGAGTCGAGCATGCGCTGCAGCTGCGCGTCCTTCGGGTTGAGCATCAGCGCGTGCTCCAGGTTGGCGATGGCGGCGGCGGTGTCGCCGGCGGCGAGCTGCCCCTCGCCGGCGGCGCGGAAGGCGAAGGGCGAGGTCGGCGCGAACTCGGTGTTGAGGAGATAGAACCGCACCGCGTCGGCGAACTTCTGCCGTGCCCGCAGCGCCGAGCCGACGTCGGCCAGCGGCCCCTCGCCGAAATCGTAGGCGGCGCGGCCGTAGTATCGCTGGCGAAGCGCGCGATACGTGGCGATCGCCGAGTCGGCTCCCGCTGAATCGTAAGCCGACAAGACGACCTGCTGCAGCGGGCGCGGCACCGCGACGCCGTGGTGACAGGTCGCGCAGCCGACGACCACGGGCGGCTGGCGCCGCGCCTCGAGTTTGGGCAGCTGCTCGCCGTTGATCGACGCGACCATGCGAAGCATCACGCGCGCCTTCTCCTTCTCCGGCTTCTTGTCGGAGGCGAAGTCGAATGCGGAGAGGGGCTCGCCCTCGTTCCCGACGTGGCAGTAGTTGCAGCGCACCCCGAGCGCGCCGGCAAAGGTGCGCATCGTGTCGAGCAGGGCGCGCACCGGGGTGTTCTTCGGGAAGACCTTGAGGTTCTTCAGCGAGTCCGGCGGGAACTTCCCCTGCGCCGAGGCGAGCGCGGGGAACATGAGGAGCGCGAAGAGGCAGGCAGCGAGGCGGCGCATGAGTCCCCCACGGTGAAGCGTTAGGCGCGGCGGCGGGCGAGAGCAGTCGCCGCAATAGTGCAGCGAGCCCCGCCGCCCTTTCAAGGGGTCAGGGCATCGCGCCCGATGCGCCCCAACAGTTGAACTACAATCACGGGATCACACTGACGTTACCGGCCACTCGAGGCGGGTAGTCTTAACTGGGGGAACTACAATTTCAGGGATAACCACGGATAACTCGGATCGTTCCTGGTGGCGTGCGCCGCTCCTCGTGGCCGACAGGGGCAGTATCCGCCTTGATCCCTGAAATCGGAAGAATTGTAGTTCAACCCGTTACGATCGTCCCGATAGAGTGGCCCCCCCGGCGGGAGGGGCCCGCCATTGGTGTGAACGTCGTTACGCGGTCCCCGACCGCCCCC
>DASSZC010000315.1:0-2754 GCA_035702925.1 Gemmatimonadaceae bacterium
CTCCGCCAGCATCCGCGTGCGGCCGCGCTCTGGCTCGATGACCTCTGGAGACTTTCGCCGCGATGGATCATCGAAGCCGGGGTGCGCGGCGAGACACTGAGCGATCGTCGCTTCGCGGCGCTATCACCGCGGCTGTCGGTCAAGCACTTCCTCAGGCCGAACTTCGCGCTGACCGCGGCCGCCGCGCGGGTGACGCAGGCGCAGCACTCGCTGGTCGGCGATGGACCGTTGCGCTACTTCGAGGTCTGGATCGCCAGCGATTCAGTGATACCCGTGGCGACTGCCTGGCACTGGGCCGCCGGCGCGGAGCGCCGGCTCGGCGGCGCCGGCACTGTCAGGGTCGAGGGGTTCTACAAGCGTTATGATCGCGTCCTCGACGCGAACCCCTCCGAGGATCCGGCGGTGCACGGGGACGAGTTCTTTCCCACGACGGGCAGCTCGTACGGCATCGACCTCCTCGCACGGATGCAGCGGACGACGCGTGTCAGCGGCTGGCTCGCGTACACGTATGGAGTGAGCTCGCGCTCGCGGGACGGAGTGCGCTGGGCGCCGGGGCAGGACCGCCGCCATGACCTCAACCTCGTCGCGACCGGCCGGCTGGCGAAGTACCGGCTCGGGGCGCGGCTCGGCATCGCGACGGGGACGCCATACACCCCGATCGTCGGCGAGATCGCGCGCCGCACCTACGATCCCTCGACCGATCGCTGGGGAACCGGCGACCCGCCGCGGCAGCTCGAATCGTTAGGCGGCGCGCGCAATGGGGCGCGCTTCCCGATGAGCAAGCGACTCGATCTCGACGCCTCGCGCGTGTTCACGGTGCGCGGCGCAACCGTCGCGCCCTATGTCAGCGTGATCAACAGCTTCAACTCGAAGAACGTCCTGGCGTACGTGTATCACTACTCGGTGAACCCGCCGACGCGGCGGGCGATCTCGCAATTCCCGATCCTCCCCAGCCTCGGGGTGCGCATTGAGCTCTAAGGTGTCCGCCGCCCTCGCGCTCGTCGTGCTCCTCGCCGGGTGCAAGATCGAGGAGGTCGAGATACCGCGCACGAAGTCGCGGATCGCGCTGCACGCGGTGCTCAGCGCGACCGCACCAAGCCAGGTCATGCTCCTCGAACGGACGCGAACCGGGTCGGTCACGATCATCGGCGAGCCGTTCGAGCTCGAGAATCCCTTCGTCAACGACCCGGGGATCGCCGAGCTCGGGGCAACAGCCACGCTCGTCGCGCCTGACGGTCAGCTGTTCGTCGCCCGCGAGGACCTGACGCCGGGTGGAACGGGAACAGGGGTGTACCGGTTTCCGCTTCCCGGTTCACTCCTCGAGCGTACCGGGAGCTATCGCCTTTCGGTGGTGACGACCGGGGGGGAGGCGCTCACTGGCGAGACCTCGGTGCCCGGGGGAGTCGCCGCGCAGCTCGCCAACGACCGGGGCTTTGACCGCTCAGCTGATGCGCTGGCGCTCGCCTGGCCGGCCACGCCCGGTGCGCGGAGCTACTTCGTACGCATCGAGACCCCGTTCGGGGCACGCTCGTTCTTCACCGCGGATACGACGGTGAGGCTCGGCGGCGACCTGCGCAACGCGGACCTCAGCTCACTGCCTCACGTCTTCATCCCCGGCTTCCCGCAGGCGGTCACCGTCTCGGCGGTGGACTCCAACTTCTACGACTGGTATCGCACCCATAACGGTGAGCTTTCCGGGACGGGGCTGATCAACCGGGTGCAGGGCGGGCTCGGTGTGTTCGGCGCGCTCGTCCGCCTTCGCTTCGAGGCGCTCACCGTCGTCGCGCCGCAGCCTGAACCCGTTGCCGGCACGTTCGTCTTCACCGGCACTCCCGACGAGCGGATCGCGGCCCCCTACCTGCGCCTCGAGCTGTACGTCGAGTCGAAGGCGGCGCGCTCCGACCAGGACGACGCACTGAGCGGGCGCTACGCCCGCCAGATGCGGCTCGGTGACATCGGCTGCGCCGTCTGCGGGCTGCTCGGCACGGCGCGGGGAAATCATGTCGAGCTGGCGTTCCTCCGCGACTGGTCCGCCCGCGACACCGTCGAGTACCTGACCGGCGAGCTGCGCGGCGACACCATCGTCGGCAGCTATCGGGGCCACGGCGGGATCGCTCACTTCGTCAGGCAGCCGACAGGTCGTTAGGCCTGACGGCGCGCCGGCACGTCAGGTCGGCCGCTCGGACGAGATCACGAACTTGAAGCCGTCGGGGTCCTGGATGCGGAAGACCCGCGACCCCCAGGGCATGTTTGCCGGCTCGGTCATCAGGCTTCCGCCGCGCGCCTTGATGGACTGGGCGACCTCGTCGATGATCTGGCCGGTGGTGAGCATGAGGGAGAAGCCCTCGCCCTTCACCCGGTCCCATCCCCGCGCGCCGTCGTCCTGGCCGAGGAGGATGCGAACGGTGCCGGCCTTCATCGAGACCGCCATCAGCTTCCCGTCGCGCTCGTAGCGCTTGTCGACGACGAAGCCGAGGATGTCCCGGTACCAGACGAGGCTCGCCTCGGCGTCCTTGACGGTGAGGGAGACCTCCATCGATCGCGCGCGAAAGGTCTCCGGCTGGGAACGGCGCGTTGCGGCGGGGCTTGGGGGGGTGTCGCTCATGGTCTCTCCGAAGTGGACTGGCGCGGCTGCTTCAAGGGGTCAGAAGGGGCGAGTCTGTCGAAGGCGTTCACCGCTGTGCGTCGGGGTGAAGTAGTACAGCGTGTCGTGGGAGACACCGAGCACGGCGGGAGACACAGAGGACAGCCTTC
>DASSZC010000474.1:0-3114 GCA_035702925.1 Gemmatimonadaceae bacterium
GCCGTGACGCCGACGCCGGCTTCACCCCGCGCACCCTCGCGCCGACGGAGGCCGCGCTGATGGCCGTCGTCGCCGAGCACATCATCCCGGCCACCGACACCCCGGGCGCGCGCGCCGTCGGCGCGCCAGCGTTCATCGACATGATGCTCGCCGAGTACTATCCCCCTGCTGATCGCGAGCGATTCGTCGCCGGTCTCGCCGATCTCGATGCGCGCGCCGATGCGCGGTGTGGGCGCCTCTTTCTCCGCTGCGACCCCGCCGAGCAGCGTCGGGTCCTCGACGTCGTCGATCGCGAAGCGTTCGCCGATCGCGGCCCCCATTGGTTCCGGACCATGAAGGAGCTGACGCTGCTCGCCTACTACACGTCGGAGATCGGTGCGACGAAGGAGCTCCGCTACCAGCAGGTGCCCGGCCGCTTCGACGGCTGCATCCCCTTTGAGACGGTGGGCCGGAGCTGGTCGGTATGACCTTCGTGCAGACGAAGCGCGAGACGTACGACGCGATCGTCGTCGGCTCCGGCATCACCGGCGGCTGGGCGGCCAAGGAGCTCACCGAGAAGGGGCTCCGCACCCTCGTCATCGAACGCGGCCGCCATGTGGAGCATGGCCGCGACTACACCACCGAGTGGCTCAGGCCCTGGGAGCTCCCGCATCGCGGGCGCGGCGATCGCGAGCTGTACGCGCGCGACTATCCCATCCAGAGCATGAACTACGCGTTCGGCGAGGCGACGAAGCACTTCTTCGTCAACGATCGCGAGCATCCGTATCTCGTTCCCGACGGCCAGCCGTTTCGCTGGATTCGCGGCTACCACCTCGGCGGGCGTAGTCTCATCTGGGGACGCGCCTGCTGGCGGTGGAGCGATCTCGACTTCGAGGCCAATCTCCGCGACGGACACGGCGTGGACTGGCCGATTCGCTACCGCGACCTCGCGCCCTGGTACGACCACGTCGAGCGCTTCATCGGCGTCAGCGGCGAGAAGCTCGGACTCGCGCATCTGCCTGACGGCGATTTCCTCCCGCCCTGGCAGTTGACCTGCGCCGAGAAGACGGTGAAGGAGGGGATCGAGCGCGCGTATCCCGGCCGTCGCCTAACGCTTACCCGCGTCGCGAACCTCACCCGCGCGCATGGCGGCCGCAGCGCCTGCCAGGCGCGCGATCAGTGCGCGCGGGGGTGCAGCTTCGGCGCCTACTTCAGCAGCCTGAGCTCGACGCTCCCCGCCGCGCACGCGACCGGTCGCCTGACGGTGGTCACCGACGCGGTCGTCGAGAGCGTCATCTACGACGAGAAGCAGGGCCGTGCCACCGGCGTGCGGGTGATCGACGCGAAGACGCGCGAGGCGCGCGAGTATTCCGGCCGGCTCGTCTTCCTCAATGCGTCTACGCTCGGCACCGCCCAGATCCTGCTCAACTCGAGGAGCGCGCTCTTTCCCGACGGTCTCGCCAACTCGAGCGGCGAGATCGGACACAACGTCATGGATCATCTCTCGAAGGCCGGCGCGCGCGGCGAGGTCGCCGGGCTCGAGGACGAGTACACCTACGGCCGCCGCCCCACGGGGAGCTACATCCCGCGCTTCCGAAACCTCGGCGCGCGCGCCGACTCGGCGAATGGCTTCATCCGCGGATACGGCATCCAGGCCGGCGCGGGGCGCGGCAGCTGGTCGCGCGGCGCGAGCGGCCCCGGGCTCGGCGTCGAGCTGAAGGAGCGGCTCCGCGAGCCGGGCCCGTGGCGCATGACGATGCAGGGTTATTGCGAGTGCCTCCCGCGCCATGAGAATCACGTCGCGCTCGATCCGGAACGGAAGGACCAGTGGGGGATCCCGCTGCTGCACGTCAACGTCTCGTGGAGCGACAACGAGCGCGCCCTGCGCGAGGACCTGAAGACGCAGGCCGCCGAGATGCTCGACGCCGCGGGCTGTCGCGACGTGCAGACCTGGGACGACGACGCGCCTCCCGGCTTCAGCGTGCACGAGATGGGCACTGCGCGGATGGGTCGCGACCCGAGGACGTCGGTGCTCAACGCGCACAACCAGGCGCACGACGTCCCGAACCTGTACGTCACCGACGGCAGCTGCATGGCCAGCTCGTCGTGCGTCAACCCGTCGCTCACCTACATGGCGCTCACCGCGCGCGCGGTCGATCACGCGGTGGAAGAGCTGAAGCGGCGGAACCTCTGACGCGCCGCGGCGGCGGGAATTACCCGCGTTTCATGTGCTGAAAGGTGGCCAGGGACGGAATCGAACCGCCGACACGCGGATTTTCAGTCACACCAATTGCCGGGCTCGTATTCACGTAAGTTGCTGTGTGACAACGAGAAAGCTCACGAGTCGACACCGGACTGAACACCAGAAAATCCCCACTTTTGGGGTGGACTCCCGCACATACTCCCGCACACTTTGGCCAGGCCGCGACGCTCCTGATCTCTCGTGAGGGTGTTGGCAGTTCCCGGTGCGTGCGGGGACGGGCGAATCATACCGCACGCAGCACCCAACGCGCGTCCGAGATCTGCGCCTGGGCCGTCTGGTCCCCACTGTGGCGAGTTACAGCGATCAAGATTGCCTGACCCCTATGAGCGTTAGGTCGCGGCTGTGCGCATTGAACTTACGTTAGATCGTTTTGGTGTTTTTGTCTAATGCCGTTAGGCGTCCCGTGCACTCTGAATGCTGAACGACTCCTCTGCGAGCGCTATCAGAGCCGAGGTGACCGAGGAACGGCTCTTCCTTGACGTCAGCGTCCTTCTGGCGGCAGCGCTAGAGCCCGCGAGTCCAAGCCACCAGTGCGTCGACATGTCAGACACGGGCACCATCGTCGTCTCCGAGCACGTCGAGTCGATGGCGCGGCAGGTCCTTCTCAGGAATGCGCCGGATCTGCTGCCAGTATTCAACGATGGACTGCTTCGGCTGGCTTCGCGCTCCAACCTCGAACGGGTGGGGACCTCACCTCGCACCCTGCTGCCCTCTTGGGCTTCCAGGCTCTCGGGGGAGGATCAGCAGGTCCTGGCTGATGCACTTGGCTCCGATGCTTCAATCCTCCTTACCCACGACGCTGCATTCTTCCAAGGACCAGCCAATGACATGGCGGTCCTCTCGCCTGCTTCGTACGTCTGGCGCGCTATGGG
>DASSZC010000484.1:0-4873 GCA_035702925.1 Gemmatimonadaceae bacterium
CGCTGGTCGAGCGACTGGCTGAGGCGGTCGCGGAAGAGCCAGGCGCTGGTCGAGGACGACGAATACGCGCCCGGCGAGCCGGCGGCGGCAAGGTAGACGATCCGGGTCTCGCTCTCCGAGCGGCCGCGATCGGCGTCGAAGCGGATCGCAAGCGTCGTCGTCGCCGCGGCGCCGGCGATCGCCGCCGTCAGGCGGGCTTCCTCGGCGGCATCGACGCGCCAGCTCCGCTCCCCGGCGGTGGCTCGCGTGAGGGCCGCGATGTAGGCGAGTGGCGACGAATCGCGCAGCGCCTCCTTGTCGCGGAACATGTCGGCGGTGACGCTGGTCCGCAGCGAGAGGCGCGACAGCGGGTCGGCATCCACCGCCAGGGCGGTGCCGAGATGGCCGATGCGGCGGTGGGGTCGGGTCCCCTCGAGCCAATCGAGCGGCATGCGGTACCCGCGCGAGGTCGAGTCGCTTCCGCACGGCGTCGAGGCGCTGCAGTCGAGCGGGCCGCCGCCCACTCCCCAGGCGAGCAGCGAGTTGCCACCCTGGGTCGGGAAGGTGATCCCGCGCCCGGTCGCGAACGAGGCGAGCGAGACGCGGATCGCCGGCGTCACCGGGAGGCGGAGGCGGAGCGAGGCGATCGTCCGGTCCGCCGCATCCGACTGGAGCGTCCCCGATCCGTGCTCGAAGCCTAACGATGCGGCGTAGCCGAGCGGGCCGAGGCCACCGATCGCCGCGAGATGCGCGCGGAGCTGCTGCGCCGAGCGGAAGGGACTGCGGTCGAGGAGCGGGGTGTAGCGCGTCGTCACCGTCGCGGTGCAGGTGCCCTGCGCCTCGAGATAGTACGGGCAGGCGTAGCCGTTCGAGGTGGCGCGGCTCAGGTTGCGCGCGTAGCCCGGGTTCGCGTCGACGCTGCTGGTGGTGACGCTCGCGCTGAACCGCGGCCGCCCCTCCCCAGGTGCGCGCGTCGTGATCACGATCGCGCCGTGGCGCCCATCGTCGCCGTAGCTCGCCGCGGCGGCCGGCCCGGGGAGGATCTCGACGCGCGCGACGTCGTCGATCATGATGTCGTCGAGAATCGACGGTTCGCGGCGGTCGAGGGTGTCGAGGTTCGCGCGGGCGCTGACCTGACGGATTCCGTCGACGACGACGAGAGGGTCGGCGCCAAGGATGGCGCCGGCGTCGCGGAGGGAGACCCAGGCACTGGCACCGATCGCACCGGTCGAGCGCTGCACCGAGGCAGCGGGCGCGTAATCGCGCAGCAGCTCGCTGACGGTGCGCGGTGCGTTGGCGAGGGAATCGGGGGCGATCACGATCACCGCCGCCCCGGCGGGTGGAGGGGCGTTCGGTGACTGGGCGATTGTCGCGGTGAGGGGAGCGGCAGCGAGCAGCGCGAGGACGACCGCGCGCGCGAACGGGAGGAGGGTGGCTTTCGGCATGATCGGGGGGATTCGAAAAGCCTGACGAGCGGCGCCCGGCACCGCCGAGCGAAGGTATCCCGCTTCTTGCAAAGCCGTCAATGAACCCGCGCCGCGGGCACGGGTATCAGGACGGGAATCCGAGCGTCGCATCATCTCCATCGGTCGAGCCCATGAAGTATTCGCGTCTCCTCATCGTCAGGCAGTCACGCCGCGGGTCGCTGCTCCTCGCGGCGATCGCGCTGGCCGCCGGCTGCGCGCGTCACGATGCCCCGACGGTCGACAGCGCGCTGGCGCGCGACCTGTCGATGGCGGGACAGACGGTGCCGGACTTCACCCCTGCCGACACCGCGCTCAACCCTAACGCGAAGGTCCGCGTCACAGCGAAGGCGCCGACGGTGAAGACGAGCGCCCCGAAGCCGGTTGCACGACCACGCCCGGCGACGGCGACGCGCGTGGCGAACGTGCCGCGACCCGAGGCGCCGTCGCCCACGGTTCACAGCTCCGCCCCGGCGGCCGTGCCGGAAGAGTCGCCGACGGCCGCGGGGAGCACTGGTCGCGGGCTCGCCGGGACGGCGATGGCATTCAACACGGCGTCGGCGGTGTGCACGAGCAACCGGGTGGGCGACAAGCTGGTCGCGCACGTCAGCCAGACGAGCGGCCCGGGAGCGGGGACGATCCCGGCCGGGTCCACGGTGGTCCTCGAGGTGGCCGACATGCAGGTCGACAACGCCCACCCCGAGCAGTCGCGGATCGTCTTCCGCATCCGGGCGATCTCGGCGAACGGGGTCGATTATCCTGGGAACGGGACGACGGTCACCGCCGACGGGGGGCTGAAGAAGATCAACACCACCCCGGCGTCGAGCGACGCGAAGAAAGCGGCGGCGGGGGCGATCGCCGGGGCGATCCTCGGTCAGGTCATCGGGCACAACACGAAGGGGACGGTGATCGGGGCAGCGGCGGGTGGCGTGGCCGGCGCGGTGGCCGGGCGGGCGACGCGGCAGTACGAGGGGTGCCTGCCGGCGGGAACGGCGCTCCGGGTGACGCTGAACGCGGCGTAGGAGGGGCGGTTGCCGGTTGCCGGTTGCCGGTTGTCGACAACTGACAACTGGCAACTGGCAACTGGCAACTACCACTCCCCTGTTCTTCCGGCATGCTCGTCGCCTAGTTGAGGGGCGATGAGCGAGAAGAAGGGGGGGGCCAGGGGCCAGGGGCCAGGCGCGAGGAAAGGCGGGACGGCGAAGGCGGCCACTGCGAAAGCGAAGGGCGCAAGGGCGAAGGCGGCGCTGGCCGGCTTCCATCCGCTCGTTCGCGACTGGTTCGCGGAAACGTTAGGCGCGCCGAGCGATCCGCAGCGGGCGGGGTGGCCGGCGATCGGCCGGGGGGAGCACACCCTCATCCTCGCGCCGACCGGGACGGGGAAGACACTGGCGGCGTTTCTCTGGGAGCTCAACGAGCTGATCGTCCGCGGGAGCGACGTCCCCCTCGCCAACGGCGTCCACGTCCTCTACATCTCGCCGCTCAAGGCGTTAGGCAACGACGTCCAGCGCAACCTCGAGGGGCCGCTCGCCGAGCTGCAGCGGAGGTTCGAGAAGGCCGACGTCCCCTTCCCCGAGATCCGCGTCGGCGTCCGCACCGGCGATACTCCCGCGCGCGACCGGGCGCGGATGCTGCGCAAGTCGCCGCACATCCTGATCACGACGCCGGAGTCGCTGCACATCCTCCTCACCAGCACGAAGGGGCGCGGGATGTTCGCGTCGCTGCGCGTGGTGATCATCGACGAGATCCATGCGCTCGCCGGGGGGAAGCGCGGCTCGCACCTCGCGCTCACCCTCGAGCGGCTCGAGACACTGCTCGGCCGGTCGCCGCAGCGGATCGGGCTCTCGGCAACGCAGCGCCCACTCGACGAGATCGCGCGCTTCCTCGGCGGATGCGAGCCGCGGGCGATCGACGAAGAGGCCGCGCCGGTGTTCCGCCCGGTAACGATCGTCGACTGCGGGCTGGTGAAGTCGATCGAGACGTCGGTCCGGTCGCCGGTGCCCGATCTCGGCAACGTCGGCGGGACGATCTGGACCTCGGTCGCGCCCCTCGTGCTCGACAAGATCCGCCAGGCGCGGACGACGCTGATCTTCGTCAACAACCGCGCGCAGGCCGAGCGGATGGCGGGACGGGTGAACGCGCTGGCGGAGGAAGAGCTCGCGCAGCCTTATCACGGCTCGCTGTCGCGCGAGCGGCGGCTGATGCTCGAGCAGCGGTTGAAGGCGGGGGAGCTGCGCGCGCTGATGACGACGAGCTCCCTCGAGCTCGGGATCGACATCGGCTCGGTGGACCTCGTCATCCAGCTGCAGTCGCCGAAGCGCGTCGCCGCCGGGTTGCAGCGGGTGGGGCGAGCGGGCCACGCGTTAGGCGCGGTCAGCCGCGGGCTGTTCGTCCCGACCTTCCGCGACGACGGGCTGGAGATCCTGGCGATCTCCGACGCGATGCGCGACGGCGACGTCGAGCCGACGAAGGTCGTGCAGAATCCGCTCGACGTCCTGAGCCAGGTGATCGTCGCCGCGGCGAGCGTCGACGACTGGACCGCGGACGACCTGTTCGCGATGGTGCGGCGGAGCTATCCGTATCACCGGCTGCCGCGCGCCGCCTTCGACGAGACGCTGGCGATGCTCGCCGGGAAGTATCCCGCCGACGTCGCGGCGTCGCTCGACGCGAAGGTGGTGTGGGACAAGCTCACCGGATTGGTCGCCGCCGGGCGAGGGAGCCGGATGGCGGCGGTGATCTCGGGCGGGACGATCCCCGACCGCGGATTGTACGCGGTCACGCTCCCCGACCGCACGCGGTTAGGCGAGCTCGATGAGGAGTTCGTGCACGAGACGCGGATCGGCGACGTCTTCCAGCTCGGCTCGAGCACCTGGCGCGTCGGATCGATCGAGCACGATCGGGTGATCGTGACGCCGGCGCCGGGCTCGCCGGCGCGGATGCCCTTCTGGCACGGGGAGTACGGTGCACGATCTGCGCACCTCACCGAGCGAGTCGGCGCGCTTCGCCGCGCGCTCGACGAGACGGTCGATCGCGCGGGGCTCGACGCGCTGATGGCGCGCTACGACGCGGACGAGGCGACGATCCGGTCGATGGTCGAGTACGTGCACCAGCAGAAGGCGGCGACGGGGCTCGTCCCCGACGAGCGCACGCTGCTCATCGAGCAGTTCCGCGACGACACGGGCGCGGTGCGCATCGTCCTCCACGCGCCGTTCGGCGGGCGGGTGAACGCGCCGTGGGGGATGGCGCTGGCGCAGCGTGCCCGCGAGATGCTCGGCCGCCTGGCGCGATCGCCCGACGCGGAGGAAGGGATCGACGTCCAGGTGCAGACGACCGACGACGGGATCATGCTGCGCCTTCCCGACCTGAAGGATCCGGCACCTGTGTCGGCGCTGTTGGGCATCACTCCGGCCGAAGCGGAGCGGCGGGTGCTC
>DASSZC010000495.1:0-9549 GCA_035702925.1 Gemmatimonadaceae bacterium
GATCGAGCTGACGTCGTCGTTCTCCGGCTGTCGCTCGCCGATCGCGCCGACCGTCGACTTCCAGTTCAACATCCTGTCGGCGGGGGTTCTCGCCGACCGCGTCCACGTCGACATCGACTACGACTCGCAGCGCGAGTTCGACGCGTCGAACAACCTGTCGATCTATTACGCCGGGAAGCCTAACGAAGTGATGCAGCGGATCGAGGTCGGGAACGTGACCTTCGCGCCCCCGCCGTCGCGCTTCATCACCGGCGGGATCCCGAGCGGCAACTACGGGGTGCAGGCACTCGGCCAGGTCGGGCCGATGCACTTCCGCGCGATCGCCGCGCAGCAGAAGGGGACGCTGGTGAAGGACGCCCGCTTCACCATCGGCGACGTCACCGAGCAGGGACAGCTGCGCGACGTCGAGGATTACCAGATCGAGCCGCGGCGCTTCTTTTTCACCGTCGACCCGTTGGAGTTCGGGAGCGAGTACCCGAACATCGACATCCTCGACCGCGACCAGCTGAACCGGCTCGGCGCGGCGCTCGACACCAGGGGGATCCGGCCGGCGAAGCTCTCGGTGTACCGCCTGCAGATCGGCAGCCAGCCGCCGAACCCTAACGGTCCGCGCTTCACGGTGAACGGGCTGCGCGCGGCGAACCGGGGGGACCAGCCGTACGAGCTGCTGCGCGAAGGGGTCGATTACTACGTCGATCCGTCGCAGCTCTGGATCGCGCTGGTGACGCAGCCGAGCCTCGAGCGCGACCGCATCGTGATCGCCTACACCGTGCGCGGCCCCGATGGACACCCGGTGGAGCTCCCCTCGGTCGGCGGGACCCCTGACGTCTCGTACATCCCCGGCAAGACGCAGGTCGCGAACCTCCTCTACGACTACTCGATCAACCCCGGCGACCCGGCGTTCCGCCGCGAGATCCGCTCGGTGTACCGGATCGGGGGCGAGGATGTCCAGCGCAGCACCATCAACGCCCGCATCGTCGCCGGCGCGGCGGGGGACCAGGAGAAACCGATCGGGGGCGCGGCACAGACCTACCTGCAGCTCTTCGGGCTCGCGCAGACGACCAACCCCGCCGCCTTCGACGCCGAGAACCGCGTCTGGCCGCGGCCGAGCGACCCTAACGTCACGACCAGCCCGAGCGGGGGAAGCTCGAAGGTCGTCCGCGATTACTTCGTCGTCTTCCCCTCGCTGCAGCCCTTCTCCGACAGCGGGCTGGCGAAGCCGCCGAACCTGTCGAACGCCGCGATTTACAGCACGCCGGGAAACTATCTCTACTCGCCGCAGCATCCGCCGTCGGTCTACCGGATGCAGCTCAGCTACCAGTCGCAGGGGAACGGCGAGGAGCGGGGGACGCTGACGTTAGGCGCGATCCAGCTGCGGCGGAACTCGGAGCGGCTGAGCATCGACGGCGTCCCGCTCGCGCGCGGGCTCGACTACACCATCGACTACGAGCTCGGGCGCGTCACCTTCGCGCGCCCGGACACCCTCTTCCCGCGCCCGCGCACCGTGACGGTGCAGTACGAGGAGAACCCGCTCTTCACCAACGCGGCGACGAACATCTTCGGGCTGGCGACCACCTTCGCCGCCCCCGCCGGGGAGGTCACCTTCACCGCGATCAGCCAGGGACAGAAGACGCAGTACACCCGCCCGCCGTTAGGCTTCGAGCCCGCCTCGTCGCTGGTGGCCGGGGTGACGGGGGCGTGGAGCTGGGACGCACCCCTCCTCACCAACGCGCTGGCGAAGCTGCCGATGCTGAGCGAGCGGCCGGGGGAGTCGCGCGTCATGCTCCAGGCGGAGATGGCGACGAGCCGTCCGCAGCCGAACAGCGTCGGCCAGGCCTGGCTGGACAGCTTCGCCGGCGAGGGCGGGATCCCGATCAGCACCCTCGACCCGCTCTGGCTCCTCTCCAGCCGCCCCCTCGAGTCGCGGGCGACCGGCTCGCTCAGCTTCGCGCCGGGGAACGCCGCGTCGATCGTCTGGCAGACCAACGTCCACCTGCCGAACGACAGCGTCCCGCTGCGCTTCACCTCGCGGATGGTCGATCGCTCGATCATCATCCAGACCAACAGCGGCTACTCCTTCCCCGAGTCGATCCTCTGGCTCACCCTGCAGCCGGACACCCTCGGCTTCCGCCGCCAGCACGCCGGGGGGACGACGCAGTGGATCACCGCCCCGATGCCCCCGGCGACGCGCCGCTGGCGGTCGATCCGGACGGTGCTGTCGCCGAGCGGCGCCGACCTGACCCGCGTCGAGCAGATCGAGTTCTACGCGCTGGTGGACACCCGCGCCGTGAACGCCGCGAAGAACTCGACGCTCGTCCTCGACCTCGGCGACGTCTCGGAGAACACCTTCGCGCTCGCGCCGGAATCGCTGTACGTCGTGCCTAACGGCAGCGGGGTCGACTCGACCTACCGCGGGCGCCGGACCGTCGGGCTCGACAGCCTCGACACCGAGCGCGACTCGATCACCCGTTCGTTCAGCGCCGCGCTCAACGATCGCGGGATTCCACCGGACCGCATCGACTCGCTGTTCGTCGTCAGCCCGGCGGGGAACGCGAAGCTGCGCGACGTCCCCGTCTGCGAGGCGGAGTACGGGGTGATCCAGAGCGTCGGCGACGCGCGGACCAACTGCACGGTGCGCAACAACCGGCTCGACGAGGAGGACATCGACCTCGACTACGCCCTCAACTACAGCGAGGCGGAGCGGAGCAGCGAGAGCTATTTCCGCTACGTCGTCGACCTCGCCGCCGCCTCGCAGGCTCCGGGGAGCGCGCCGCGCACCGCCTGCTATCACGCGCTGCCCGTCGCCAGGGATGACACCACCGACACCGGACCGCTGTGCTGGGTGCGCATCCGCCTCCCGCTCAATGCGGCGGCGGATACGGTGAACTCGCCGCAGCTCCGCCGCATCAAGGCACTGCGCCTGACGATGGTCTCCGGCGCGGGAGTCCCCGACGAAGAGGCGACGACGGTCCCGCTCGCGCGCTTCCGCCTGCGCGGACCGCTCTGGCTCAAGCGCGCGGACTCGCCGGTCGCCGGAATCGGGGGCGACTCGATCGCGACGCTCGCCGGGACGCGCGGGAGCGTGCGCGTGACGACGATCAGCACGCGCGACCCGGGCTACACCCCGCCGCCGGGGCTGAACAACGACAACGACGTGAAGACGTCGAAGCAGGCGCTGCAAACGACAGAGGTGAACGAGCAGGCGCTGCGCGTCACGGCCACCAACCTCGTCCCGCTGTCGCGCGCCGAGGCGTACTACCGGTTTCCCGAGGGCTCGAAGAACTTCCTCGCCTATCGCGAGCTGCGGGTGTGGGCGCGCGGGGGCAGCTCGACGGGGTGGGGGAGCGGGGGAGACCTCGACTTCTTCGTCCGCATGGGGCGCGACGGCAGCAACTTCTACCTCTACCACACTCCCGCGTTCTCCGACGCGTGGACCGATGTGCGCGTCGACTTCGGGGTGCTGCAGTCGCTGCGCGCGCGGATCCAGAACAGCTACCTGCGGGGAGGGGCGCGCATCGGCTGCACGGCGACCGACTCGGCGCTGATCGCGAAGACCAATCGTGACGCGCTGGTCCCTGATACCGCGGTGTACGCCGCGTGCGAGAACGGCTACATCGCCTACACCGTCGCGCCGGGAGTGACCCCGCCGAACCTCGCCGCGGTGCAGGAGCTGGCGGTCGGGATCCTTCGCACCGACAGCACGCAGCTCTTCAACCCGACGAGCGACACCCTCGACCTCTGGGTCGACGACATCCGCCTCCGCAACGTCGAGAAGACGCCGGGCTACGCGGGGCAGGTCGGGCTCGAGGTCCGCGCCGGGGGGATCGCCGACATCCGCCTCGCGGCGAGTCGTCGCGACGCATTCTTCCGGCAGCTCGCCGAAAGCCCGACCTACGTCGGGCAGGACGCGCTCGACCTCGTCTCGACGGTGCGGCTCGAGAAGCTGCTGCCCGCATCGTTAGGCCTGTCGCTCCCGGTGAGCATCGCCTACTCGGGCTCCTCCTCGGCCCCCGAGCTGCTCGACCGCTCCGACCTCCGCGCCAGCGAGGTGCCGGGGCTGCGGACACCGCGCACGAGCTCCGCCTCGTACGCGATCTCGGCGCGGCGCATCACGCCGCTGGAGAACCCGGTCGCCGGCGCGATCTTCGACAACGTGACGTTGAACGGCGCGCTCGCGACCTCGAGCGCGCGCAGCGAGTACCAGAGCGGGGGAGCGAAGAGCTGGAGCGCGACGGTGGACTACGCGGTCGCCGCCGAACCGCGGGCGACGGCGCTGCCAGGATGGTTCACGCGCGTGCTCGGCGACCTCCCGCCCTGGATCTCGGAGTCGGAGCTCGGCCGAGCGATCCGCGGCGCGGCGTTCAGGTGGAACCCGGCGCAGGTTCGCTTCACGTCGGGGCTGGCGAAGTCGAATGACGACCGGCGCACCTTCCTCAAGCCGGCGTCGGCGTACGACGACTCGGGCCGCGTGGTGACGTCGCAATCGAACCTCTGGCGCAACAACGCCGCGATCGAGCTGCGTCCGGTGGGCCCGCTGACACTGCGCTGGGATGCGAGCACGACGCGCGACCTCCGCGACTACGCGGCCGGCCTCGACACGTCGCAGGTCCGCCTCGACTCGGCGCGCCTCGCCGCGACCAGGGAGGAGCGCGGCTCGCTCTTCGGGCAGGACGTCGGCCTCGAGCGCAACCGCCAGATGAGCGCCGCGGCGAGCTTTGCGCCCCCCTTCGCCTCCTGGCTCAAGCCACGCGTGGACCTCGGCAGCACCTTCTCGTTCGTCCGCGACCCTAACGCGCGGCCGCTGACACGCGTCAACACGCTGCTGGACTCGATGTACGTCCTCCCGCGCCGCTTCGGGAACACCCAGTCGCTGACGACCGCGGCGCAGCTGGACATCCAGGCGATGGGGCGGGCCTTCTGGCAGCGGGTGATGTACCTGCGCCGGCTGAGCGACGCGATCACCCCGATCGACGTCAGCTACAGCCGCTCGCTGATCTCCGCCTTCGACAATGAAGCCGAGTCGCCGGGGTGGGGCTACCAGCTCGCGTTAGGCGGGGCGCGCAGCTTTCGCTCGATGCGCGGCCACCCGGCGACGACCGCCGGGCTGACGAACACGGTGAGCGCCGGCAGCTCGGTGGTGTTCCCCTACGGGTTTACCCTCGTCCCGCGCTACGGGCTGACGACGACCCGCAGCTGGTACCGCCGCACCAACGACGAGCAGGACGTCATCGACGGGATCCAGCGCGACTACCCCGACCTGACGCTGCGCTGGGCGCTGGTGCCGGGGCAGGGCACGTTAGGCAGGTTCGTCGCCCACGCGATCACCAACCTCGCGGCGAGCGCCGGGGTCCGCCACACCCGCGTCGCCGCCCTCGCTCCCTCGACGAACGGCGCCGGCGACCTCCGCGTCTCGCGCATCCGCGTCTATCCGATCAACGCGACGATCACCTGGCCCTTCGGCGACCTGAGCTCGACCGGCGGCTACTCCCGGTCGATCCGCGACGACTCCCTCCCCGGCAGCGCGACCCACGGCGTCACCGGCGAACGAAGCGCCGACGTCGCGCGCAGCTGGGGACTCCCCGCCCAGTGGAACACCCGCAGCCCGCTCCGCACGCGACTTGGCTGGCAGGAGGTCCGGACGAAGAACATCCTCGTCCAATCGAGCCGCAGCCTGCAGGACAACGCGCGGCGCGTGTTCTCGCTCTCGGCGGACACGGACCTCAACTCGACGATGAGCTTCTCCCTGCAGGGCTCGAGGACGGCGACCATGGACCGGAACTACAACCGGCGGTTCGTGCAGACGGTCATAACGGCGGCATTACAGCTCCAATTCTACGCGGGGCAATTCCGATAGTCGGGGGCGATGAACGGGTTTGCGAAACAGCGAGAGTCGGTTACGAAATGACCGGGTCTTCGAAACAGCGAGAGTCGGTTACGAAATGACCGAGTCTTCGAAACAGCGAGCCTCGGTCATTTCGTGCCCGACTCTCGCTTCTTCGAAAGCCCCTGGAATCTCCCCTAACGGCTGACCAGCGTCACCGCAACATCGCCCACCACCTGCAACGACCTGGCAGATACCTTGTCGATCGTGTCGTAGATCGTATGGTGGTAGTTCTTCGGCCCGCTCTGCTGGACGTAGTCGATGTCGATCACGTCGATCACCCGCAGCCCCTTCTTGATCAGCGGGACGTGGTCGTCGGTGATCGGGCCTTCGCCCTGCTGCAGGAAGTACTTCGAGTAGCCGAGGTCCTCGGCGGTGGACCAGACGCGGGCGACGACCTCGGGCGCGGATTCGACCGAGTAGCCTTCCTGCAGGATGTTCAGCTGCGCGTCGCCGATCATGTCGAAGAGGACGCCGAACAGCGGGCGGTAATCGGGGTCGGGGAGGTGATCGGCGAAGTACTTCGATCCGATGAGGACATCGACCTCCGGCGGGCCGAAGCTGCCGTAGTCCTCGCCGTCGACGAAGAGCAGGTCGACGCCGTACTGCGGCGGCGTCTTCTTCAGCACCTCGGCGAGGGCGATGAACATCGCCGGGCCGCTCGCGCCATCGTTCGCGCCGGGCATCGGCTTGGTCTGGTCGCCGAGGATCGGGGAGTAGTCGGCGACGGGCCGCGTGTCCCAGTGGGTGAGGTAGAGGATGCGCTGCTTCTCGTTCGGCCGGAACCGCGCGAGGATGTTGCGCAGCGGGAGCGTGTCCCCCTTCGCCGTGACGTGCGTCCACCGCTGCTCGATCACGGTGTCGGCGAGTGGCCGCATCTTCTGCACGATCCAGTCGCCCGTCTTCCGCGCACCCTCGGTCCCCGGGATGCGCGGCCCGAAGGCGAGCTGCTCACGGATGTAGCCGAGCGCCTTGTCGCCATCGAAGGCAGTCTGCGGCCGGGCGTCGCGGCAGGCGGTGAGGGCGAGTGCGACGAGCACCGCGGCGATCGTGCGAACGTTCATGGACGTGGGCGAGAGTGTGAAGCGGACAAGTTGCAACGGCGGCGAGGGTGGGGGCAACTGCGCCGGCGATGGTGCTGGCATCATGGAAGGCGTTGACCGCTGTGCGTCGGGCCGGCGGCGTACAGCTGGTCGTGGGAGACACCGAGAACGGCGGGAGACACTGAGATCTCCTCTCGCATACCAAGCGCGCGGGTGCACGAGCCGGGATGTTTTGGGGCAAGCATGGTGAGATGGCCTCGCCCGCTTGCCCCAAAGCTGTTCGGCCGTGGTGCGAACGGCTCAGCCCTGCGGGCGGTACTCAGTGTCTCCCGCCGTTCTCTGTGTCTCCACAGACCAGCTGTACGACGGAAGCCCGACGCACAGCAGTCAACGCCTTCCTTGATGCCCAGATGGTCGACCGCCCCACGCGCGCATTCGCGCATGTCCGCATGGTATTGGTGACGCCCCTCACCGCGAGCAACGCATCTTCC
Source organism: Gemmatimonadaceae bacterium (assembly GCA_035702925.1). GTDB lineage: Bacteria > Gemmatimonadota > Gemmatimonadetes > Gemmatimonadales > Gemmatimonadaceae > JABFXC01. The sequence goes on from DASSZC010000495.1 coordinate 7,416, forward strand.
CGGACATGCCGACACCATCCGAGAAGAAAGCGTTAGGGTTCCTTGCCGCCGTCGCGCTCCTCGGCGCCGGTGTTCGCATGAGCGGCGCCGTTTCGGACGCCTCCTCCGCCGATGCCAGCTCGCGTGAGGCGCTCCGCAGGCAGATCGTCGCCGCGGAGTCGGCTGGCGCGGTCGAGCGCCGGAACCGGCGCGGTGGTGGCGCCACCGCGGGGAGACGGCGGTCGCCCGGACATCCGGTCGCATCGAAAGCGAACCCCGACTCCGCGCGGAGCACGGATCCGCGTGATCTCTTCAACCCGCCGGCGGTGACCCCGCCCGCGCGCGGCGCCAAGCCGAAAGGGCCCGTGGTTCCAGTGGACATCGATCGGGCGACTGCATCCGAGCTCGAGGCGCTGCCGCGCATCGGGCCAGCGCTCGCCAGGCGGATCGTCGAGGACCGGGAATCGCGCGGTCCCTTCGGCTCCCTGGAGGGGTTTCAGCGCGTTCGCGGGGTCGGTCCGGCGATGGCTGCCGCGCTGTCAGGCAGTGTGACGTTTTCAGGCACCCCGCGTCCCTCCATTGCGGGTGGACCCCGCGCGAGCGGGCCCCCGAAAGGACGGGGGGCCAGGCGTCGCGGGGCACCGCCGTAACGTTACCGCCGGTACACTGCCACGCTCCCTTGCGCGGCGCCCGTGGACCTGGTGGCCGGTTCATTTCGCCTAGAGTCCACATGGTCGCACCAGCCGCCGTTGCAGAGCGTATTGGTGACCTCCTCATGCGTGAGGGGCTCATCACCCGGGAGCAGCTCGACAAGGCGCTCCAGGAGCAGAGGCAGAACGGTACTCGCGTCGGCTACAACCTGGTCAAGCTCGGCTTCATTCAGGAGACCGAGCTCACCAAGATGCTGGCGCGCCAGTACCGCATGCCCGCGGTCGACCTGTCGAAGTTCGAGGTCGATCCGCGCATCGCCAAGCTGATCCCGACCGAGCTGGCGACGAAGCACCTGGTCCTCCCGCTCAAGCGCGATGGCCGGACGCTGACCGTCGCGATGGCCGATCCGACGAACCTCGGCGTCATCGACGACCTGAAGTTCATCACGCGCTACGACATCTTCCCGGTCATCGCCGGGGAGTACACGCTGCGCAACGCGGTCGAGAAGTACTACGAGTCCTCGGACATGCAGATGTCCGCGCTCCTCAAGGACATCGAGACCGCCGACGACGACAGCGTCGAAGTCGTCGACGATACAGAAGAGGAGATGTCGGCGGCGGCGCTCGCCAGCGCCGTCGATGATGCGCCCGTCGTCAAGCTGCTCAACGCGATCCTCACCGACGCCGTGAAGCGCGGCGCGTCGGACATCCACTTCGAGTGCTTCGAGCACGAGCTGCGCGTCCGCTATCGCGTGGACGGCGCGCTCTACGAGGTGATGAAGCCGCCGATGAAGCTGAAGGCGGCGCTGATCTCCCGCTTCAAGATCATGGCGCAGCTGAACATCGCCGAGCGCCGCGTGCCGCAGGACGGCCGCATCAAGCTGAAGGTCGGCAACAAGGTCATCGACTACCGTGTCTCGACGCTGCCGACGCTGTTCGGCGAGAAGGTCGTGCTTCGAATCCTCGACAAGGGGAACTTGACGCTCGACCTCGCGAAGTTCGGCATCGAGCCCGCTGCAGAAGAAGCGCTGATGGAAGCGGTCATGAACCCGTACGGGATGGTGCTCGTCACCGGCCCGACCGGTTCCGGAAAGACGACCACGCTCTACTCAGCGCTGAGCAAGGTCAACACGATCGACGTCAACATCATGACCGCCGAAGATCCCGTCGAGTTCAACCTCTACGGGATCAACCAGGTGCTCGTGCGCACCGAGATCGGGATGACGTTCGCCGCCGCGCTGAAGGCGTTCCTTCGGCAGGACCCGAACATCATCATGCTCGGAGAGATTCGAGACCTCGAGACCGGCGGCATCGCGATCAAGGCGGCGCTCACCGGCCACCTCGTGCTCTCGACGCTGCACACCAACTCGGCGCCGGAGACGGTGACGCGACTGATGGACATGGGGCTCGAGCCCTTCAACGTCGCGTCCGCGCTCAACCTCATCCTCGCCCAGCGACTCGTCCGCCGCATCTGCTCGAACTGCGTCGAGAAGTACGACCTGACG
>DASSZC010000244.1:0-3463 GCA_035702925.1 Gemmatimonadaceae bacterium
CCGATGCGGCCGGGTTGCGCGGGGGAGCGTCGCGGCTCGCCGCGCTCGACACGCTCGTCCCCGCGCTGCGCGCCGCGGCTGCCCGTCACGGAAACCTCGATGCCACCGAGCTCGCGGCCCTCGCCGCGCGCGACGCTGCCCGCGGTCGCCGCGCGATCGCGCCGGCGGAGGGGATCGTCGAGGGGGTCTCCGCCGCCGGCGAGCTGCTGCTCCGCCTGCCTAACGGTACGGTCGCCGCCCACCGATCCGGCTCACTCGTCTTCGCGGAGGATTCGTGATTCTCGCTTTCGACGTCGGCAACACCGAGACGACCATCGGGCTGTTCGACGGGCTCGAGTTGCGCGCGCACTGGCGGCTCACCACGGATTCGGGGCGCACCTCCGACGAGATCGGACTCGACCTGCGTGCGCTGCTGGAGTCGGTCCACGTGTCGCCGCCGATGGTGCTTGGTGCGGCGATCGCATCGGTCGTCCCCCCGGTGACCGAGCCGCTGGCCGCCGCCTGCGCGCGCTGGATCGGAGTCACCCCGGTGATCATCGACGGGTCCTCGCCGCTGCCGATCACCCTGCAGGTCGACGAGCCGCGCACCGTCGGGGCGGATCGCATCGTGAACACCCTGGCCGCGAGCCGACTCTATCGGCAGGACGCGGTCGTCGTCGATCTCGGCACGGCGACGACCTTCGACTGCATCACCGCTGACGGTGTCTTCCTCGGCGGGGTGATCATGCCCGGGGTGCGCACGTCGGCCGAGACGCTGATTCGCCGCACCTCGAAGCTGCCGGCGACCGATCTCGTCGCCCCGCGGAAGGTCATTGGAACCAGGACCGAGGAGTGCATTCGCGCGGGGGTGATGCTCGGCTCCGCCGATGCGATCGACGGGATCGTGCGGCGGATCCGCGCCGAGTGGCCGCGTGGCGCGCGGCCGATCTGCGTCGCGACAGGGGGATTAGCCGAGCAGTTCAAGCCTCTTTGCGCGAGCTTCGACCGGGTCGAGCCGTCGCTGACGCTCGAGGGAATTCGCCTCGCGCACGAGCTGCTGACGGGCGGGTTGGAGCGCGGCTAAGTCGGTCGCTGGCATCCCGTTGCGGGCTGTGGCGGCGCGCCGGCCTCGGCGGGCCACCGTCGCATAAAACGCGAGAAATCAACAACTTCCGGGACCCTGCTCGTCGGGCGGCGGGGCCTTGACGCGCGAGCGGGTCATTGGTAACTTCGCACTCTGTTAGCACTCTGGTTGAGCGAGTGCTAAGCAGCGTCCGATGCAACAATGACCTGAACCTTATCTATCCCGAGGAGGGACGCATGGCCAATAAAACGGCTACGAAGATCAGCCCCCTGGCCGATCGCGTCGTGATCAAGGCGCTCGAAGAGACCGAGCAGATGCGCGGCGGTCTGTACATCCCCGACACCGCGAAGGAGAAGCCGCAGCAGGGCGAGATCATCGCCGTCGGCCCCGGCCGCTTCGACGAGGGCAAGCGCGTGCCGATGGAGCTGAAGGTCGGCGACAAGGTGCTCTACGGGAAGTACAGCGGCACCGAAGTCACCATCGAGGGTGAGCAGGTCCTCATCCTTCGCGAGACCGACGTCCTCGCCGTCGTCGGCTGAACGGCAGCTATTAGCTGTTAGCCATAAGCCATTAGCTGTTCCAACGCAGTTCGTGACGCCGTCGCTCGACGCTAACGGCTAACAGCTAACGGCTGATCTACATACGAAACTAGAATCCACACGGAGCTACCACATGGCTGCCAAAGAACTGCATTTCAACACGGACGCGCGCGCGGCTCTCAAGCGCGGCGTCGACAAGCTCGCCGAGGCGGTGAAGGTCACGCTCGGACCGAAGGGCCGGAACGTCGTCATCGACAAGAAGTTTGGTGCGCCGACCGTCACGAAGGACGGCGTCACTGTCGCGAAGGAGATCGAGCTCGCTGATCCCCTCGAGAACATGGGCGCGCAGATGGTGAAGGAAGTCGCGACCAAGACCTCCGACAACGCCGGCGACGGCACCACCACCGCGACCGTGCTCGCGCAGGCGATCTTCCGCGAAGGGCTGAAGAACGTCACCGCCGGCTCGAACCCGATGAGCATCAAGCGCGGCATCGACAAGGCCGTCACCGCCATCATCGAGGAGCTGAAGAAGATCAGCGTCCCGACGAAGGGGAAGACGGAGATCGCGCAGGTCGGCACCATCTCCGCGAACAACGACAAGGAGATCGGTAACCTGATCGCCGAGGCGATGGAGAAGGTCGGCAAGGACGGCGTCATCACCGTCGAAGAGGCCAAGGGCCTCGAGACGACGCTCGAGACGGTCGACGGCATGCAGTTCGACCGCGGCTACGTCTCGCCGTACTTCGTCACCGATCCGGACAAGATGGAAGCGGTGCTCGACGATCCGCTCATCCTCATCCACGACAAGAAGATCTCGTCGATGAAGGATCTCCTCCCGGTGCTCGAGAAGGTCGCCCAGATGGGCCGTCCTCTCCTGATCATCGCCGAGGACATCGAGGGTGAGGCGATGGCGACGCTCGTCGTCAACAAGCTCCGTGGCACGCTCCGCGTCGCCGCGGTCAAGGCGCCCGGCTTCGGTGATCGCCGCAAGGCGATGCTGCAGGACATCGCCGTCCTGACCGGTGGCCAGGTCGTCAGCGAGGAAGTCGGCTTCAAGCTCGAGAACGCGGTCGTCACCGACCTCGGTCGCGCCAAGCGTATCGTCGTCGACAAGGACAACACGACGATCATCGATGGCAACGGCGAAGACGACAAGATCCAGGGGCGCATCAAGGAGATCCGCGCCGCGATCGACAAGTCGACGTCGGACTACGACAAGGAGAAGCTCCAGGAGCGTCTCGCCAAGCTCGCCGGTGGTGTCGCCGTGATCAACGTCGGCGCCGCGACCGAGGCCGAGATGAAGGAGAAGAAGGCCCGCGTCGAGGACGCGCTGCACGCGACGCGTGCCGCGGTCGAAGAGGGCATCGTCCCCGGCGGCGGTGTCGCGCTCATCCGCGCGCAGCGCGCGCTGAAGGGGCTCAAGCTCGAGGACGACGAGCAGATCGGCGTCGACATCATCCGCAAGGCGATCGAGGAGCCGATCCGCATGATCGTCCAGAACGCGGGTGGCGAAGGCTCGATCGTCGTCGAGAAGGTGCGTGCCTCGAAGGACGACGCCTACGGCTACAACGCCCTCACGGACAACTACGAGAACCTGGTCCAGGCGGGCGTCATCGACCCGACCAAGGTGACCCGCACGGCGCTGCAGAACGCCGCGTCGATCGCCGGCCTCCTCCTCACGACGGAAGCGATCGTCGTCGAGAAGAAGGAAGAGAAGTCCGCAGCCCCCGCCGGCGGCCCCGGTGGCGGCATGGGCGGGATGTACTAGGACTGCGAGTAGTGACGAGAGATGTGTGAGGTGTGAACGGCGGTCCGCGAAAGCGGGCCGCCGTTTCGCTTTTCCACCCGCCGTCGTAGTTCC
>DASSZC010000437.1:0-6042 GCA_035702925.1 Gemmatimonadaceae bacterium
CCGCCCCCGCCACCGCTCCAACGCCGGCACCGCCCCCGACCTCGAAGCCGGCCATCGCCCTCGGCGCCGACCATGGCGGCGTCGCGATGAAGAACGCCATCGCCGAGCACCTCCGCGCCGCGGGGTTCCCCGTTACCGACCTCGGGACCAACTCCACCGAAGCCGTCGACTACCCCGACTTCGCCGTCGCCGTCGCCCGCGCCGTCGCGTCGAAGCAGGCAGCGTTCGGCATCATGGTCGACGGCGCGGGGATCGGCAGCTGCATGGCCGCGAACAAGATCCCCGGCGTGCGCGCCGCCATGTGCTACGACGTCACCACCGCGGGGAATGCGCGCGAGCATAACGGCGCGAATGTGCTCACACTCGGCGGCGGGCTCCTCGGCACGAGACTCGCACTCGCCGTCGTCGACACCTTCCTCTCGACTCCCTTTGCCGGCGGACGCCACGCCAAGCGCGTCGAGAAGATTGACGCCCTCGACCGGCGCGGCTAACCTTAGAGGCGACACGCAGTTGCACGGAGTGAGCCGGGATGTGCGACGGCGATCACACCGCGTCGAGCCGGCGCCCGAGCCGACTGTCCCACGAGCGAATTCCGCCGGCCTGGGCTGCAGCTTTTGGAGCCGGCGTCGCATTTTCCCAGATAGATGAAACGCGAAGACGCCCTCGACTATCACTCGCGCGGACGGCCTGGCAAGATCGCCGTCGTCCCGACGAAGCCGCTCTCCAATCAGCGCGACCTCTCCCTCGCATATTCGCCAGGCGTCGCTGAGCCCTGCCTCGAGATCAAGGCGAATCCCGACGACGTCTACAAGTACACCGCCAAGGGGAACCTCGTCGCCGTCGTCACGAACGGCACCGCCGTCCTCGGACTCGGCAACATCGGGGCGGCGGCTGGCAAGCCGGTGATGGAGGGCAAGGGGAACCTCTTCAAGCAGTTCGCCGACCTCGACGTCTTCGATCTGGAAGTCGGTTCCGAGAACCCCGACGACGTCATCAAGTTCTGCCAGCTCCTCGAGCCCACCGTCGGCGGGATCAACCTCGAGGACATCAAGTCTCCCGACTGCTTCTACATCGAGGAGACGCTGCGGAAGACGATGAAGATCCCCGTCTTCCACGACGACCAGCACGGAACCGCGATCATCTCCGGTGCGGCGCTCCTCAACGCGCTCGAGATCACCGGGAAGGACATCTCGCAGGTTCGTGTCGTCTTCTCCGGCGCGGGTGCGGCGGCGATCGCCACCGGTGAGCACTACATCCGGCTCGGCGTGCAGCGCGAGAACATCATCATGTGCGATCGCGCCGGTGTGATCTACCAGGGGCGCGGCGGCGACATGGACCCGTACAAGGCGCGCTTCGCCAACAGGACCGACGCGCGCACCATCGCCGACGCGCTGGTCGGCGCCGACGTCTTCGTCGGGCTGTCGGTCGCCGGCGCGGTGACCGGCGAGATGGTCGCGACGATGGCCAAGTCCCCGATCATCTTCGCGCTGGCGAACCCGGTTCCCGAGATCCTGCCTGACGAAGTCCGCGCCTTCCGCGACGACGCGATCATCGCGACGGGGCGCAGCGACTATCCGAACCAGGTCAACAACGTCCTCGGTTTCCCCTTCATCTTCCGCGGCGCGCTCGACGTGCGCGCGACCACGGTCAACGAAGAGATGAAGATGGCGGCGACGCGCGCGCTCGCGCTCCTCGCCAGGCAGGACGTCCCCGATTCGGTGTCGGCACTGTACGGCATGCGCTCGGTGAAGTTCGGAGCCGAGTACCTGATCCCCTTCCCCTTCGACCCGCGCGTGCTCCTCTGGGTCGCGCCGGCCGTCGCCTGGGCCGCGGTCGCGACCGGGGTCGCCCGCGACTTCATCGATCTCGACCACTATCGCGAGCAGCTCGAGGCGCGCCTCGGTCGGGCGAAGGGGATCATGCGCGGGCTGATCAACCGCGCGGTCGCCGATCCGCGCACCGTCGTCTTCCCGGAGGGGGAGGACGCGCGGATCATCCGTGCCGCGCAGATCTGCGTCGACGAAGGGCTCGCCCGGCCGATCCTCCTCGGCAAGCGCGAGAACATCGAGAGCATCGCCCGCCAGAGCGCGATCTCGCTCGACGAGATCACCATCGAGGACCCGGTCACGTCGTCGCGGCGCGAGACGTATGCCCGCTACCTCTGGGAGCGCCGCCAGCGGAAGGGGCTGAGCCTGAGCGCGGCCAGCCAGCAGGTGCTGAACAACAACTACTTCGGCAGCTGCATGGTCGCCTGCGGCGACGCCGATGCGCTCGTCTCCGGCGTCGACATGCACTATCCGGAGACGATCCGTCCCGCCCTCGAGGTGATCGGCGCGCACCCTAACGCGAAGACCGTGAGCGGGATGTACATGCTCGTCTTCGACAAGAAGGTCGTCTTCTGCGCCGACACCACGGTCAACATCGATCCCAGCGCCGAGCAGGTCGCGCAGATCGCCTACGCGGCGACGCGGATCGTGAAGACCTTCGGCATCGTGCCCCGGATCGCGATGCTCTCCTTCTCGAACTTCGGGTCGGTGCGGCGTCCGGAGACGGAGAAGATGGCGCTCGCCGCGCAGCTGCTGCGCGAGCGTGACCCGTCGCTCGAGGTCGACGGGGAGATGCAGGCCGACACCGCCCTCAATCCGCAGCGGATGAGGGAGGACTATCCGCACAGCGTGCTGCATGACGAAGCCAACGTGCTGATCTTCCCGAACCTCGCCGCGGGCAACATCGCCTACAAGCTGCTGATGCACCTCGGCGGGGCGACTGCGATCGGGCCGATCCTCGTCGGGATGCGCCGCCCGGTGCACGTGCTGGAGCGCGGGGCCGACGTGCAGGACATCGTCAACATGGCCGCGGTGGCCGTGGTCGATGCGCAGGAACGAACCCAACCAGCGGCGAGCTGGCCCTACGAGGGCGCTCCCACTGTTCAGACGAACTTCTCGAAACTATAGAGCCGAATGGCCACCCAGACGAAGCCTAGCGCGGAAGTGATGGAGCGGCAGAGCAGGACGGGGCTTGAGGCGCAGGGGCTCGCGCCGAAGGGAAAGGTGCACTGGAACCTGATCGCCCCCGAGCTGGTCGAGCATGCGGCACGTCGCGCTGAGGGGACGCTCGCTCACATGGGTCCCTTCGTCGGCGTGACCTCGCCGCACACGGGGCGCTCGCCGAACGACAAGTTCACCGTGCGCGAGCCCGGCTCCGAGAAGGACATCGATTGGGGGAAGGTCAACGTCGCCATCGAGCCCGAGAAGTTCGAGCTCCTGCTCGCCGACGTCCAGCAGTACCTGAACGGCCTCGGCGAGCTGTTCGTCGAGGACCTGTACGCCGGCGCCGACCCGGCGCACCGCCTCAAGGTCCGCTACGTCACGCCTAACGCGTGGCACGGGCTGTTCGTCCGCAACATGTTCATCCGCCCGGAGTTCAGCGACCTGCCCGCCTTCTCGCCGAACTTCACGGTGCTCCACGCCCCCGAGTTCCAGGCGACCCCGGAGAAGCACGGCACGCGGACGGGCACCTTCATCGTGCTCAACTTCGCGAAGCGGACGATCCTCATCGGCGGGACGCGCTACGCCGGGGAGTTGAAGAAGGCGATCTTCACGGTGATGAACTACTTCATGCCGAAGGCGGGCGTGCTCTCGATGCACTGCTCGGCCAACATCGGCCGCGCCGGCGACACCGCCCTTTTCTTCGGCCTCTCCGGAACCGGCAAGACGACGCTCTCCGCCGACCCGGAGCGTGGGCTCATCGGCGACGACGAGCACGGCTGGTCGAATGAAGGGGTGTTCAACTTCGAGGGTGGCTGCTACGCGAAGGTGATCAACCTCAGCCCGGAGAGCGAGCCTGACATCTACGCCACGACGCAGATGTTCGGCACGGTGCTCGAAAACGTCGTGCTCGACCCGATGACGCGGAAGGTCCGCTTCGAGGACCAGTCGATCACCGAGAACACCCGCGCCTCGTACCCGCTGCACTACATCCGCAACTACGTCCCCGGTGGCCGCGGCGGTCACCCGAGGAACGTCGTGCTCCTCACCGCCGACGCCTTCGGCGTCCTGCCGCCGATCGCCCGGCTGACCCCCGAGCAGGCGATGTATTACTTCCTCTCGGGCTACACGGCGAAGGTTGCCGGGACCGAGCGCGGCGTCACCGAGCCGCAGGCGACGTTCAGCGCCTGCTTCGGCGCCGTCTTCCTCGTCTGGCACCCGACCAAGTACGCCGAGATGCTCGGCAAGCTGATCGCCGAGCACGAGTCGCGCGTCTGGCTCGTCAACACCGGCTGGACGGGTGGGCCCTATGGCACCGGGCACCGGATGAAGCTGAGCCACACGCGGGCGATGGTGCGGGCGGCGCTCGCCGGTGACCTCGACAACGCGAAATACACGACCGACCCGGTGTTCGGGCTGTCGATCCCGGCGACGGTGCCTAACGTTCCCGGCGAGGTGATGAACCCGCGGAACACCTGGCCCGACGGCGCCGCCTACGACGCACAGGCGAAGAAGCTGGCCGGGATGTTCGCGAAGAACTTCGAGAAGTTCGGCAGCAACGTCGCCGACACGATCAGGACGGCGGGTCCGAAGGGCTGACCGGCCGCGGGCACGGCGGGGGGACGGTACCGGTGGCGCTCATCCGCGCTTTCGGTTGTCGTCCCCCCGCGTAGCTTTCCCCACCATGCCCCCGACGATCGTTCGCGACCCGCTCTGGAAGAACGTCCGCCTCGACGACACCGCGCGGCAGCTCGTCGACTCGGCGCCCTTCCAGCGGTTGCGATACGTCCGCCAGCTCGGCCTCGCCCACCTCGTCTATCCCGGCGCGACGCACACCCGCTTCGAGCACGCGTTAGGCGCCTACCACCTCGCCAGCCTCGCCGTGTCGCTGCTCGCCGAGGGCGGCTTCCTCCGCGAGGTCGACCCGGTCGAGCTGCAGGTCGTCCGCGCCGCCGCGCTCCTCCACGACATCGGTCACTACCCCTTCTCGCACGCCCTCGAGGAGATCGGCGCGCCGCACCACGAGGAGGTGGCCCGCCCGCTGATCACGACCGGGCGCATCGCCGAGATCCTGCGCGGCGCGGTCGCCCCCGACGCCCCGGAGCGGATCATGGCGATCGTCCGCGGCGAGAGCAGCTCGCCGCTCCAGGGGCTGATCTCCGGCTCCCTCGACCTCGACAAGCTCGACTACCTGCGCCGCGATGCCTTCATGTGCGGGGTGCCTTACGGCGAGATCGACGTCGACCGGCTGCTCAACGCCATCGCGCTCGTCCGCGATCCCGACACGCGCGCCCTCACGATCGGCGTCGCCGAGAAGGCGCTCTCCGCACTCGAGTCGCTGCTGTTCGCGAAGTACCAGATGTACCGCAACGTCTACTGGCACCACACCGTCCGCAGCGCGACCGCGATCTACAAGCGGGTCGTCACCGACGCGGTCGACCGGGGCGCCCTGCGGGCCGAAGAGCTCTCCACCTTCGGCGACGAGGGCCTCCTCTCCGAGCTGAAGCGCCGCGCACCGTCGCCCCTGCTCGACGCGCTCGTCGCCCGACGGCTGCACAAACGCGCCGTGCAGTGCCCCGCCGCCGAGCTCCCACCGGGCGCGGGAGAATGGATCGCCAGCGATCACGCGCTCGTCGTCGCCGTCGAGAACCGCCTTGCCGCCGAGCAGGGGCTGGCACCGGGGGCGATCCTCCTCGACTACCCGGTGAAGACACAGATGCTCGGCCTCGACCTCCCCGTCGTCAGGCGCTCGGGTGCCGTCGTCCGCCTGACGTCGAGCGGGCTCGAAGGCGCGATCCACCTCCCCGCCCTCAGCCAGCAGCTCTATGCCTCCGCGCGCTGGCTCCGCGTCTTCGTCGCCGACCGGATCGAGCTCCCGCGAAACGCGATCTCGGCGCTGGCCGAGATGAGCGCGGCGGATGTGCGGGCGAGGCTGCGCGGGGAGGCGCCGCTGCTGGGGAGGGGCTGAGTCGCGGAGAGATCGGGTTTCTCGAGACGGATCGAGAACGCTGCGCCGCGCATGCCCCAACAGTTGGAACTGCGATTACGCGGATTT
>DASSZC010000245.1:0-3047 GCA_035702925.1 Gemmatimonadaceae bacterium
CGCAGTCAGGCGGCCGTCCATGAGAACCCCAAATTGAGCGGGTTGCATGCCCCCCGCAACGATCGCTATCTGCAAGTCGACGTGCTCGACCAAGATGTGGAGATCGTGATTCGCCGGAAACCTCGATCGCGGAAGACCGGCCGTATCAATGTCGTCGCTGCGTGAGAGACTTCGCCCAGTCCACACGCGTAAACGCGAATCAGGAAAGCGGTGGACCGATCACTCACGCGTTAGTCGCCGTTTCATGGATGTAGAAGAGCGTGGGGCTAATGGCAGAAGGCGCGCAGATTGCGGAGGTCCGTTATACTGGACTTCCCCGCATGTGGGATGCCCTGCGCCTCGACGTCCGGCATTCCTTCCGCAGCCTGCGACGGGCTCCGACGTTCTCCGTGACCGTCGTCGTCACGCTGGCGCTGGCTGTTGGCGCGACCACGGCATTGGGCAGCTTGCTCAACGCACTCGTGTTGCGAAGACTCGCGGTTCCCAATCCACAGCAGCTCGTGGCCCTGTCGGCCCTCGATCCCCGGGCGAATGTCGAGGGGTACTTCTACGCCGACACCGTCAACGCGTACCGCGCGTCCCAGCGCTCCTTCGCGAAGATGTCGCTGTACGCCGGCGGCGGTATCGCGCGCGTCGAGGTCACCGGGGCGCGTTCCGGTGTGTTCGAGAACGCCGCGGCGGAAGTGGTTTCGCCGGACTACTTCGACATGGTCGGCGCGCGCGTATCGGCGGGGCGGTTCTTCAACGAGTCAGACGACGCGGTCGTCGTGATCAGCGAGGCGTACCGCCGGCGCATCTTCGGGGATGCTTCGGGCATCGGCGAGGTAATCAGGCTCGACGCGGCACCGGCGACGGTGATCGGCATCGCGGCGGACGGTTTCGGCGGTCTCCAATCCGACGGCAGTTTCGACATCATTGTGCCCTTCGCGCTGATGCGAGCGGCCAGCCGCGGCGACCCGTCTACGCCGTTCCGATCGAAACAGGTGGTCGGACGTCTCGCCCCCGGCGTGTCCATCGACGCCGCGCGCGCGGAGCTGCTTGCACGATGGCCGTCGGTGCAGGCGGCGACGCTGCCAGAGGCGTTGCCCGAAACGGAGCGGGAGGCGCTGCTCCGTCAGCGGCTGACCGTGGCGCCGCTCGCGTCGGGCTTTTCGCTCCTGCGCGACCGCTACGGCACCACGCTCTGGGTGCTTCTGGCGCTGATGGGGATCCTCCTGGCGGTCGCGTGCGCCAACCTTGCGGGCCTGACGCTGGCGCGGTCGCTGACGCGGCGCCACCAGGTCGCGATTCGTCTCGCGCTGGGTGGAAGCGCGCGGCGCGTGTTCTGGCAGCAGCTCGTCGACGGGATTCTGCTGTCGACGGTGGCGTTCGCGGGTGCGCTTCCGCTCGCGTGGGGAATCATTCGCGTCGTGACCGCATCGCTGGTCAGCCCTCGCGGACCTACGACGTTTCCGTCCGTGACGCCTGATGCCGGCGTCATCGCCGCGACGGCGCTGCTCACCATGGGCATCGGCCTCGCGATTGGCGTCGTGTCCGCGTGGCAGGCCGTCGCCGTACGCGTCGACGAAGGACTCCGTCCCGGCCGCGCAGTGATCGGTTCGTTAGGACCGTTCGGGCGCGGCTTGCTCGTCGGACAGGTTGCGCTGACGATGACGCTGCTCGTCGGCGCGGGACTCTTCACGACGACGCTGGCTCACTTGCGAGCGAACGATACGTCCCTCCAGTCGCAGCGCATCGTCTTCGCCCGTGCGTTCCGTCCACCCGGAGATCGGGAACTGTTGCCGCCCGGGTACTACCAGGCGCTCGTCACCGAGCTTGCCCGCATGCCGGGCGCCGATGCGGCCGCGCTGTCGGTGTATTACCCGACGTACTTCGGGCTCAAGGTGGCGGTCCCGACGGACTATCACTACACGCGGGCCGACGGCGTCACACCGCTCGACGGCACGGTGCTGACGGACTTCGTCTCGCCCGGCTTCTTCGATCTGTTCCGATTCCATCTCCTGAAGGGCCGCGACGTCTCGTGGGACGACGGCCTGGGGAATCCTGCCGTCGCGCTGATCTCGGCGTCCCTCGCTCGCGCGGTGTTCCCGGCCGGCGACGAGATCGGCCAGCACATCCGGATCGCCGCGCCCGATCGTCGAGACGTCGAAGTGATCGGCGTTGTCGCCGATGCGCCATACGTCAAGCTGGACGACCCGACGCCGCTCGTCGTCTTCCGGCCGATCATGCAGGAAACGGCACGGACGCAGTTTCCGATGGCGTACGTCCGCGCGAAAGGCGACCTCGCGACGGTGCGCGACGGCTACACGCGTGTGATCAAATCGCTCGGGCATCGGTCGCTGCGCGCGTTCATCACTTCGTCAGAATGGGTCGACGGCGTGCTGGTGCAGGAGCGCTTCACCGCGGCGCTGGCCGCATTCGCGGCGGCGCTCACGGTCCTTCTGGCCTGCATGGGCGTGTACGGGCTGCTCGCGTACTCCGTGACGGCGCGGAAACGGGAAATCGGTGTGCGCGTGGCCCTCGGCGCCACGCGCGGGACGGTCGTCTGGATGATCGTGCGGGACGGCCTGGCGGTTGCGGTCCCCGGCGTGCTCATGGGCGCTCCGTGCGCGTGGGCTGCCGCGCGGCTCGTACGGGCGCAGCTCTACGGCATCGCCCCCGGCGATCCCCGACCGCTGCTGGTCGGCGCGGCTATCCTCCTCGCCACAGTGCTCGCCGCGTCGCTGCTTCCGGCGCTGCGCGCGTCGAGGGTAGCGCCCGTCGAAGCACTGCGTGAGGAATGACCATCTGGGTTGCGTCTTGTTGCGGCTGTTTGACGACGTCGAAGCGCGTGCCAAAGCCCGGATGCCGTGTTCGCACTCGACCCGTCGGTGACCCCGCCGTCGGCGCGGCGGTTTTCTTCTGACGAACCAGGACGAGTATTCGGCGACGTACAACGGTCTCGTCGTGGCCGTCGACAAACGGCGAGTCAATGGCTGGCAGGCGTTCGGGTCCTACACCTGGTCGCGTGCCTCCGGTCTGCAGCCCTCGAGTGGAACCACGGCCGC
>DASSZC010000402.1:0-4986 GCA_035702925.1 Gemmatimonadaceae bacterium
GCCAACGCCGGCGGGGTGAATCCGCCGGGATGCGCCGAGGCGGTGCGCGACGTCGCCCGCGCCCGCGGGGTTCAGGGCAAGGTGAAGATCGGTGTCGTCACCGGCGACGACCTGCTGCCGCGGCTCGACGAGCTGCTCGCCGCCGGCCACCCGTTCGCCAACATGGAGACCGGCGCGCCGTTAGGCAGCGTCCGCGACCGCGTGCTCTCGGCCAACGCCTACATCGGCTCCGAGCCGATCGTCGAGGCGCTCTCGCGCGGCGCCAACGTGGTCATCACCGGCCGCTCGACCGACACCGCGCTGACGATGGCGCCCCTTCGCCACGAGTTCGGCTGGGGAGCGACCGACTGGGACAAGCTGGCGGCGGGGATCATCGCCGGCCACATCATCGAGTGCGGCGCGCAGTGCTCTGGGGGCAACTGCCTCTACGACTGGAAGTCGATCCCCGACATGGCGAACGTCGGCTATCCGCTCGTCGAGGCCTCGGCCGACGGGACCTTCGTCGTCACCAAGCACCCGAACACCGGCGGACGTGTCTCGGTGCCGACGGTGACCGAGCAGCTGGTCTACGAGATGGGCGACCCGCATGCCTACATCACCCCCGACGTGATCGCCGACTTCACCTCGATCCATCTCGCGCCCGACGGCGAGAACCGCGTTCGCGTCTTCGGGATCAAGGGGAAGCCGGCGACGGACAAGCTCAAGGTGTCGATCGCCTACCGCGCCGGCTTCAAGGCGGTGGGGACGCTCGTCTATGCGTGGCCGGATGCGCTCGACAAGGCAAAGGCCGCCGATCGCATCCTGCGCGAGCGGCTCGATCGGATGGGGCTCAAGTTCGACGAGATCCTCACCGAGTTCGTCGGGGTGTCGGCGACGCACGGGCCGCTGGCGGGAACCGTGACCGACGTCCCCGAGACACAGCTGCGCATCGGCGTTCGCGGGAGCGACCGCGCGGCGGTCGAGCGGTTCACGCGGGAGCTGGCACCACTGGTGCTCAATGGTCCGCCGAGCGTCACCGGCTTCGCCGGCGGACGCCCGAAGGTGGAGGAGGTCGTCGCCTACTGGCCGGCGCTCGTCGACAAGACCGTGGTGAAGACGAAGGTCGAGGTGCTCGCATGAAGATCCGGCTCACCGAGCTCGCCCACGCCCGCTCCGGCGACAAGGGGGACACCGCCAACGTCGGCGTCATCGCGCTCAGGCCCGAGTGGTACCCGCTGCTGGCGAAGGTGCTCACCCGCGACCGGGTCGCCGCGCACTTTCGCGGGGTGATCACCGGGGGAGTCGAGCGCTACGAGCTGCCGAACCTCAATGCGCTGAACTTCCTCCTCCACGGCGCGTTAGGCGGGGGCGGCACGGTGTCGCTGAAGACCGACGCCCAGGGGAAGGTGTTCTCGACCGCGATGCTGCGGATGACGATCGAGGTGCCCGACGCCGAAGCGCGCGAGCTGAAGCTGCCGGGGGCGACGTGAGCGAGGCACCGCGCGTCCGCGTCGAGCGGCGCGACGCCGTCGGCCGCCTGACGATCGCCAGGCCGGACAAGCGGAACGCCCTCGACCGGCAGACCGCCGAGGAGCTGTTCGCCGGGCTGAGCATGCTCGAGGCGGATCCGGGGGTCCGGGTGATCCTCGTCCGCGGCGAGGGGAAGGACTTCTGCGCCGGCGCCGACCTCGAGGCGCTGGCCGGGATGATCGACGCCCCGAGCGAGGTCCACCGCGAGGACGCCGAAACGTTAGGCAGGGTCTTCCTCGCCATGCGGACGATGGTCAAGCCGATCGTCGCCGCGGTGCAGGGGCGCGCCCTCGCCGGCGGGGCGGGGCTCGCCCTCGCCTGCGACCTCGTCCTCGCCCATGAGGACGCGAAGTTCGGCTTCCCCGAGGTGAAGGTCGGCTTCGTCCCGGCGATGGTGATGACGATCCTCCGCCGCTCGGTCGGGGAGAAGCACGCCGCCGACCTCGTGCTCACCGGGCGGATCGTCGGCGCCGAGGAGGGCGCGCGGTTGGGGATGGTGAGCCGCATCCTCCCCGGCCGCACCTTCGAGGCCGACGTCGAGCGCATCGTCGACGAGATCTCGCAGTCGCCGAAGACGGCGATGGCCCTGACGAAGTGGCTGTTCAACAAGCTCGACGAGCTCTCCTTCGCCGACGGCATCGCCGCCGGCATCGTCACCAACGTCGAAGCGCGCCTCACCGACGACTTCCGCGAAGGGGTCCGCAGCTTCGTCGCCCGCGCCAAGGATCGCAAATGACCCGCAGCGGCATCCTCCGCCTCCGCCTGACGCTGACCCTCGTCGGCTTCACCATCTGGGCGTACGGCGCCCGCAGCGACCAGCGCACCCTCCTCTGGGTCGGCCTCGGCATCATGGCCCTCGCGCTCGCCGCGCGCTTCATCCGGCCGTCGGACCCGCGGGTGTAGGGCTCGTTGGTGCGCCGTTAGGCGAACTGCGGCCGGTGCTGATCGGCTCCTCGGAGCCGGTGGCTTCCTGGATTGTCGGCCTTACTCCTCAGCATCGACGCGTCGTGACAGTCTGTTTTTGCGAGACACCGAGACACCGAGCCGACCGAGACTGCACACCGCACTGATGTCGGTGCACCAGAGCCGAAAAACATGGGGGCAAGTGGGTGAGATGGTCTCGCCCCGCTTGCCCCCAAGTCGTTCGGGCCGGTGCGAACGGCTCAGCCCTGCTGGCTGTCTCGGTGCGCTCGGTGTCTCGGTGTCTTCCGGTACAGACTGTCACGACGCGTCGATGCTGAGGAGTAAGGCCGACATACCGGGAGGCCGCGGCACCAAGGAGCGGATCAGCAAACAGCCGCAGTTCACACCGCCTCACTTAACGGCTAAAGGCTAACGACTGCCCCTGACGATCTCCTCGCGCAGGTTCCGAAAGGTGATCGAATACCGCAGCGCCTCGACCCCCGGGATGCTGTGCTCCCATTCGGTGCGCGACGGCCCGCGCAGGAGGTAGGCCGAGCGCGGCTCGGCGGTGATCGAGGCGCGTTCCCATTTCGCGCCCCGCTTCCGGCGCAGCCGGAAGGTGCACGGCGACAGCAGGGAGATCCCGACGATGTCACCGAAGACGTCCTTGTCGCGGTGCCACCCGATCGCGGCGCCTTCACTGTATTCGGTGACGAGCACGTGCTGCAGCGCGTTAGGCGGGATCCCGGCGAAGGAACCCGCGACCTCGCGCAACGAGAGGAGGAATGGCGGGATGTCCTCCGTCCGGTGCAGCACCCGGTCGCTGAAGTCGTACCGCCACCCGAACGAGACCACGCGCCGCTTCCCGGTGTAGCCGTGGAATTCGAACTCCCGCAGCGGCAACTCGCCCAGGCGTGCGACGAGCGCACGCTCCTCGTCGCGCGAGATGACCTCGGCCTCATAGCGGAATCCCTCGGGAAGCGCCGGCCCGGCAGGCTCACCACCGAAGAGCGCAAACTGTTCGGTCATGTCTCGGCTGAGAAGCAATAACCGCGCAAACGACGAACGGCGGCGAGGTTGATCCCTCGCCGCCGTTCCCTTACCGCCTACGAGCAGTCACTCGTCACCCATCACCGCTCACTACTCGCACGTCTAGAGGCCGCGTACCGTCGCCGCAAGCAGCCGAACCTTCGCGGCGTCGCTCGAGCTGCCGGCGTCGCTGTCCAGCATCTTCGCGACTTCATTCAGCTCGTCGGTCCGCTTCGCGCCCGAGGCACGCTCGGCCTCCTTCAGCTCGTCGCGGATCTTCGCGATGCGACCAGACGCGAGCCCGTTCGACCGGGCGAGCTGGTCGACGTAGGCGCGCGCGAGCGCGAAGGTGTTCGGCCAGACGAAGTTCGGCTGCCCCTGCGTATTCAGGTAGTCGAGGTGCACCGTCTTCGCGGCGTCGATCTCGTTCTGGGTGAGGAACCCGCTCGGCGTCAGCTCGAACACGTCGAGCCCGCGCGCGATCTCGGAGCTGACGATCACGCCGTTGTACCAGTAGACCGACCACGAGCCGCCCATCGCCATTCGCGTCGAGTCGATCGGGCCGCGGTCGAAGAACGCGATCTCGCGCGGATGCGCCGCGTCCGTCCAGTCGAATACCGAGATCCCGCCCTGGTACCACGCCTGCACCATCACGTCGCGCCCCGGGATCGGGATCAGCGATCCGTTATGTGCGACGCAGTTCTCGTTCACCGTCTGCGGCGCCGGGAGCTTGTAGTAGCTCTTGAACTGCAGCGACGTGCCGCTGATGGTGAAGATCGCGTCCGCGCCCCACTCCTTCTTGTCGGTCACGCGGCACTTCGGCTGGCCACCGCCCCCCCACTCGTCGGAGAAGAGCATCTTCGTCGCGTCGTTGTTGAACGTCGCCGAATGCCAGTACGAGAAGTTCGAATCGGCGACCGCGGCGAGGCGCGTCGGATGCGCCGGGTCCTTGATGTCGAGGAGGAACCCGTAACCCTCGCAGGCGCCGCCAGCGAGTCCTTTCGCCGGGTAGACGGTGATGTCGTGGCACTGCGTCGGCCCCATGTGCTGATTCTCGCTGTGGGCAGCGATGTACTTGGCGACGATGTCCGGGAACGCGGCGCGGAGCGCGGCGCTGTCAGCGGCCGTCGGCGCGCCGGTCCCCTTGCGCGCCTTGACGATGCTGTCGAGCATCGGGTCGACGAACTGCGACGGCGCGACCTGCTCGACGCCCATGATCGTCGCCGTGTAAGCGCCCTTCGCCCGCGCGGCGGCTGCCGCCTTTGCCGCGGCGGCGACGTCCTCGGGCGATGCGCCGTGGCGCGCCGGTGCCGCGAGGTCGTTGAAGATGCGCGGCGAGCTGACGATCGCCGCCTGCTCCGGGTGCGCGACCGGAACCTTGATCACCTCGATGCGGAAGAGCGCCGAGTTCGGGTCAGTCGCCGGCAGCGCGTTGGTGCACCCCGCGAGCTCGCTCGGCGAGCGGACGCCGGCCGATCCCGAGATGTAGACGTAGACGTTGTCCGGGTCCTTCGGGTCGACCAGCACCGTGTGCGTGTGCGAGCC
>DASSZC010000527.1:0-5260 GCA_035702925.1 Gemmatimonadaceae bacterium
CGGGCGCGAGATCGGAGTCTCCCCCGCGGCGCTGCGACCGCTCGATCGCATCGGGACGGTGCGCTCGCCGATATTGATCGCGGCGGGGACGAGGGATCGTTACACCCCGCTCACCGAGACGCACGCGCTCTATGCGAGCGCACCGTCACCGAAGGAGCTCTGGATGGTCGACGGGGCGGGTCATGTCGACCTGCACGCCTTCGCGCCCGTCGAGTACGAGCGCCGCATTGGAGGCTTCCTTGCGCGCAACCTGCGCGGGTTTCGCGGAACCGGGCAACCCGAATAGCCGGCGCGTGAGGCCGATCCGCTGCAGTCCCTCGGCGGCGCCCACCGTGCCGGCCACCGTCGTCACGCCGATGACGAGGAACTTCCAGCCGACCGCCCAGTGCAGCGGGATGACGACTACCGCGATCGCGATGACGACCGGCTGGTGGACGAGGTACCAGGCGTACGAGCGGTTTCGCGACCAGCGGAGGAACGCGGCATCGCGCAGCGGCCGCGCGCGCATCATCCCGAGGACGGCGACGATCCATGCCCAGGCACCGATGCCGTACGCCGACCAGAAGGCGAGGTAGCCCGGGGCGTAGGGCTCGGGCAGGCCGTTAGGCAGGAGCCCGCGCCAGGCGAGCGCCCACAACCCCGCCGAGACGAGCCCGGCGAGCAGGAGCGCGTTCTTCCACTGATGATCCACCGCCGCCGCGAGCTCCGGCTCGGCGGCGAGCATGTAGCCGTAGACGTAGGCGACGAAGAGAATCGCGTGGTTCGCCCAGTCGCTGGTGAGGACGAGCCGGTCGGAGAGGAGCCCCCAGAGCAGGTGCCGCTCGAGGACGAGGGGAACGGCGAGCCAGAAGATCCCGAAGGAACCGGTGCACCAGCGGGCGATTCGCCGCAGCTGCCGGTGTCCCCTCCCCGTCTGCCAGTAGAGGAAGAATGGCAGCGCGAGCAGCGAGTACACGAAGAGGTGCGCGAGGAACCAGAGGTGGTGCCAGGAGAGATTGCCCCGCGGGTACAATCCCTCGAAGAAGTGCGGGTAGAACGCGAAGAACGACCCGTGCACCACGCCCTCGAGCCGGCGCTCGAGATAGACCTGCGGCGGGACGAGGACCAGGATCCCGACGATCAGCGGGAGGAGCAGCCGCGTGACGCGCTCGCGCGAGAACTGCCTCGCCGATCGGCGGCGAAGCGCGTAGAAGGCGCTCGCCCCGGCGAGCACCATCAGCAGCGGCATGATCCACGGCGCGAAGAAGACGACGACCTCGCCCGCGAGCCGGCTCCGCTCGGGGTTCGCGACGTGCCATTCGTCCCACGGGTTGAACACTTCGCAGACGTGAATCAGCACCACGGCGCAGATTCCGAGATCGCGGAGCCAGTCGATGGCGAGATCGCGCTCGCCCTTCGCTGGTGTGCCCCGCGCCGTGGCCGTCGTCACCTTCCCGCTGTCACGCCCACCCCCGCGCCGCGTCGAGCAGGAGACGCTGCTCGGCGGCGGCGATGTTCCGCCGCGTGCGGTCGACGACGTCGGGATTCACCGACACCGAGTCGATTCCCCAGCGGACGAGCTGCTCGGCATACTCCGGGTAGACCGACGGCGCCTGCCCGCAGATCGACGAGGTGATGCGCAGGCGCTTGCACTCCTCGATGATCGTCTTGATGGTGGCGAGCACCGCCTTGTCGCGCTCGTCGTACAGCTCGGAGAGCACCTCGCTGTCGCGATCGACGCCGAGGATGAGCTGCGTGAGGTCGTTGGAGCCGATTGATACACCGGTCACCCCCAGCGCCGCGTAGTCGGGGAGCCAGGTCACCACCGACGGCACCTCGGCCATGACCCAGAGCTGCATGTGCCTGTCGGCTCCGAGCCCGCTGGCGTCGATCAGCTGCTTGCAGGCGCGCATCTCGCCGCCGGTGCGGACGAAGGGAATCATCAGGTGCAGGTTCTTGAAGGTGCGACGCACCTCGCGAATCGCCTCGAGCTCGAGCGCGAAGAGCGCCGGCTCCTTCGTGTAGCGGAAGCAGCCGCGGTAGCCGATCATCGGGTTCTCTTCATCGGGCTCGAAGCGCGCGCCGCCGGTGAGCCCGCGGAACTCGTTGGAGCGGAAGTCGGTCGCCCGGTAGATGACCGGTCGCGGCGCGAACGCCGCGGCGAAGGCGCTGAGAGCGCGCACCATCCGCGCGACGAGCTCGACCCCCTTGTCCTGCTCGATCAACAACCGCGGATGCTTTCCGTCGAGCGCGGCGAGCAGCATGAACTCGGCGCGCAACAGTCCGACGCCATCGACCGGCATCGCGGCGACCGTGGCCGCGAGATCCGGCTCGCCAAGGTTGACATAGACGCGCGTCGCGGTCGGCGCCGGCTGAGCGTTAGGCGCCGATGTCCGTGGGTCGCGGACGGGTGATGGTGCGGGCGCCGCCGCAGGGGCAGCGGTCGGGCCGACGAGGCTCCCCTCGCTCACCGTGCCGTCGCGCGCGTTGACCGTCACCATCATGCCGTCGGTGAGCGTGGAGGTCGCGGTGCGCGTTCCGACGATGCAGGGGATCCCGAGCTCGCGCGAGACGATCGCCGCGTGCGAGGTCATCCCCCCGGCGTCGGTGACGACGGCGGCGGCGCGCCGCATCAGGGGGACCCAATCGGGTGAGGTCATCGCCGTGACGAGGATCTCGCCCTGCTGGAGCCGCGACGAATCGGCGGGGGACTCGAGGACGCGGACGATGCCGGCGGCGAGCCCGGGGCCGGCGCCGAGCCCGTGAAGGAGGACGCGCCGCGGCTCCCCGGAAGCGGCTTCCCCCGTGCGACGCCCGAACTTGAGCGCGGCGGCGCCGATGCCTAACGTCGTGATCGGCCGGGTCTGCACGAAGAAGACGTGCCCACCCTCGATCGCCCATTCGGCGTCCTGGGGGGTGCCGTAGTGCGTCTCGACGCGGCAGGCGAGGTCGGCGACCGCGCGCACCTCGTCGTCGGAGAGCACGGGAGCGCGTCCCTTCTCGTCGTCGAGGGCGACGCGCACCGTCTCGCCGGTGCGCGGATCGCGCGTGAGCATGAACTCCTTCCGCGACACGTTGCGCGAGGCGATGGTGAAGTTCGACTTGTCGACCTCCCACCGGTCGGGTGTCACCTTGCCGAGGACGACGACCTCGCCGAGTCCCCACGCGCCCTCGATCACGAGGTAGCGCGAGTCCTTCGTCGCCGGGTTCACGGTGAAGACGACGCCGGAACGATCGGCGTCGACCATCTTCTGGACGACGGCGGCGATGAGCAGCTCGCCCGTCAATCCCTGCTTCACGCGATAGAAGAGCAGCCGCTCGGTGAAGCCGGACGCCCAGCATTCCTTCACCGCGCGGAGCAGGGCATCGGAGCCGCGGACGTTGAGGGTGCTCTCGAACATCCCGGCGAAGGAGAACTGCGCCGTGTCCTCGACGGTACCCGAGGAGCGGACGGCGACGAGCGCCGCGTCGCGCCCGACCTCCCGGGACAGCGCCGCATACGCTTCGCGCATCGCGCTGGCGACGTCGTCGGGAAGGGGGGCCTGGAGGATCATCTGGCGAATGCCCTGTGACGTCGCGCGCAGCTGGTCGGAGTTGTCGACGTCGAGACCAGCGAGCCGGCTGGTGATCCCCGCGGAGAGTCCGCTGCCATCGGCGAACCGGCGCCAGGCATCGACCGTTATGATGAACCCGGGGGGGACGGGAAGTCCGGCGCGCGTCATCTCGCAGAGATTCGCCCCCTTTCCCCCGGCGCGCGGCAGGTCGTTCTTCGACCCGTCGGGGAACCAGAGCACGTAGCGGTTCGCGAGAGCGGGCGGCGCCGCGCCTCCCGCCTCGCGCGAGCCCTCCGTCGTCTGGGGCGCGGGAGCGACTCGGCTCGCCTGCGCGGTGGGAAGCGTTTCGACGGCGGTGGACATGATGCCTCCAGCGAATGCGTGACTGCCCGCGTCACCAGCGAGGGCGGGCGTATTCACGATTGCTGACGCGCGGGATTCAGGGTGTCGGGTGTCGTCGGACAGCGCGTCCGGGAACGAGCCCCGTGCCGCTACGGCGCGCGAGCGGTGAGGAAGCGCCGCATCAGCGGGCGCTTCACCGCGTCGGCGAGGACGAGGTAGAGCATCGTCGCGCCGGCGATGAAGAGATAGAACGTCACCGGCATCCGGACGAAATCGAGCGGGCGGGCGAGCGGCGTCAGCGGCAGGAGGAGCCCGAGTGCGACGACGCCGAGCACCGTCGCGGCGAGCGCGCGGCTCGGACGGCTGCGGAAGGGGCTGCGCACGGTGCGGATGGAGAAGAGCACCAGCGTCTGCGTCGCCAGCGATTCCATGAACCAGCCGGTGTGGAAGGTCTCCGCGTTCGCATGGAAGACCTCCAGCAGCACGAAGAAGGTGAGGAAGTCGAAGAGCGAGCTGACCGGCCCGACGCCGAGCATGAAGCTGCGCAGGACGCGCATGTCCCAGCGGTGCGGCCGCGCGAGGTACTCCGGATCGACGTGATCGGTCGGGATCGTCACCTGCGCGACGTCGTAGAGGAAGTTGTTGAGCAGGATCTGCGTCGGCAGCATCGGGAGGAAGGGAAGGGCGAGCGAGGCGACCGCCATGCTGAACATGTTGCCGAAGCTGGAGCTCGTGCCCATGAGCAGGTACTTCATCGTGTTGCCGAAGGCGGTGCGGCCCTCGGTGATCCCGGCGTGCAGCACGGCGAGCCCGGGCTCCATCAGGATGACGTCGGCCGCGTCCTTCGCGACGTCGACGGCGGTGGACACCGAGATCCCGACGTCGGCGGCGTGGAGGGCGGGAGCGTCGTTGATCCCGTCACCGAGGAAGCCGATCACGTGGCTGCGGCTTCGCAGCGCGCTGATCACCCGCGTCTTCTGCGCGGGGGTGAGGCGGGCGAAGGCCGTCGCCTGCTCGGCGCTGCGGGCGAGGGCGCTGTCGGTCATGCGATCCACTTCGTCGCCGGTGACGACGCGCTCGCCGGGCAGCCCGACCGCCTTGCAGACCTGGAGCGTTATGATTCCCTCGTCCCCACTGAGGACGAGGATGCGAACCCCGTCGCGCGCCAGCGCCTGCACGGTGTCGCCGGCGCCGGGAAGCGGCGGGTCGCGAAACGCGAGGAAGCCGGCGAGGATCAGGTCGTGCTCGTCGGCCTTGGTGCACGGTGTCGGATCGGTCGAGCGCGAGGCGACGGCGAGCACGCGATAGCCGTCGCCGCTCAGCGCGTGAACGGTCGCCAGCGCGCGGACGCGCGCGGCGTCGTCGAGCGGGACGGGCGCTGCCCC
>DASSZC010000312.1:0-4537 GCA_035702925.1 Gemmatimonadaceae bacterium
GGCGCTGCCCCGGCTAGCGGGGCAGGCGCCTAACGGTTCCTCCGGGGCGCGAACGCTGGCCCGACCGACTACTGAATCGGTGCGCCGGCGCGGGCCGGGATCTTCACCCGCAGCAGCTGGCCCACGGTCGGCGCGACCTGCATGATCGTCGGCTGGCCGGCGATCCGCCCCGCGGTCACTCCCTTCGCGAGGAGGAGGAAGGGGGTCGTCCGGTCACCGGGCTGGCTGGTGCAGTGCTCGCGCGTCGCGGGGATCCCGGCGACGCAATGCTCACCATGGCCGCCACCATGATCCGCGGTGACGACGAGCGCGACGTCGCCGCTCTCGATCGCCGGCTGCAGCGCGTGCCAGATCGCGTCGACGACCGAATCGGCACCGCGGGCCGCGGCAACATACTGCGCGCCGAGGACGTCGCCGCCGTCAGGTGCGACCGAGTCGGTGCGCACCCAGCCGAAGTCGTGGCCGGCGAAGTCCACCGTCGGGATGTGGACGAAGAGCAGCTTCGGCGCATCGACTGCCGTCGCCGCGGCGATCGCGTTGGCGCGGAGGACGGCCAGGTCGGCGGTGACGCTGGTGATCTGGTCGATGCCGAAGAAGCTCTGCGCGCTGGCGAGGCTCGACTCCGGGATCAGCGAGGTCGCGGCGAGTGCGCTGGTGCGTCCCCCCGCGTCCTTCACCCACTGGAACATCGTCGTCGCGCCGTTGATCGCGAGGGCGAGCCCCGCTGACTGGTCGAGGGTGTTGGTGGTGACCCCCATCGTCGTCACGTCGCGGCCGGTGAACATCGAGAGGTGGCCGGGGACGGTGAGCGAGGGGACGACGGTCTGCATGCTGTCGGTCCACGCCGCGCGCGACTCGAGCGCGGCGAGGGCGGGCATCTTCGGGACGGCATCGCCACGGAGGCCGTCGATGCTGACGACGACCACACGGCTGACGGCGGGGAGGCTGCTGTCGGTCTTCGCACCGGCGCCGAGCATGTCGAGGGTGCAGGCGACCTGGGTGACACAGAGCACAGCAGCGAGGGCGGGATACTTCAGCGTCTTCAACATGTGCGGCAATGGAAACTGGAACGGTGCGGCTTGCGGCTTCCATTCCCAGACGAGCGGGGGCGCGTGGGGGAAACAGCCGACCGTTAGGCAGTGAGCCGACGCACAGCGGTGGTGTGCGGCAGCCCCGGCGCCGGCCATCCGTCGCCTCGCGAGGCCCTCACCCGGACTCCCGCGGGGCGTCGCCTCCCCCTAGCTTGGCCGTATGCCAGAGATGCAGCGCGGCATCCGCGCCGCGCAGACCGGGATGGTGATCAACGCCGCCCTCGCCGGGATCAAGCTCACCGCCGGGATCCTCGGCAACACCTATGCGCTGGTCGCCGACGCCGTCGAGTCGGGGGCGGACGTCTTCTCCTCGATGCTCGTCTGGGGAGGACTGGCGGTCGCCGCTCAACCGGCGGATGAGCGCCATCCCTACGGCTACGGCAAGGCGGAAGCGATCGCCGCCGCCGCGGTCTCCCTGATGTTGCTTGGCGCGGCCATCGGAATCGCCATCGAGGCGGTGAACGAGATCCGGACTCCGCACCACGTCCCAGCCCCGTGGACATTGCTGGTCCTCGTCTGCGTGGTCGCGGTGAAGTGGCTGCTGTCGCGCCGCGTGCACACTGTCGGCACCGCCATGGGAAGCACGGCGGTGAAGGCGGATGCCGCGCATCACCTGAGCGACGCGATCACCTCGGCGGCCGCATTCGTCGGGATCCTGCTCGCGCTGATCGGGACGCGGGTATGGGGCGGTCGCGGCTGGGAGTCAGCCGACGATTGGGCCGCGCTGGTCGCCTCCGGCGTGATCGCCTTCAACGGTGTCTCGATGGGACGCGCCGCGGTCTCGGACCTCATGGATCGCATGCCCCCCGCCGACATCATCGCCCCCATCCGCGATGCGGCGCTCGGGGTCGCCGGGGTTCGCGCCATCGAGAAGCTGTACGTCAGGAAGGCGGGACTCGACTATCGCGTCACCCTTCACGTGCAGGCCGACGGCGGGATGTCGCTCGAGGATGCCCACGTCCTCAGCGGCTGCGTGAAGGGGGCGATCCGCGACGCCGTCCCGCGGGTGAACTACGTGCTCGTGCACATGGAGCCGTACCGGGATTGACCGGTTGACGGCGCCATCGCGCGACCTCAGTCCGCGTCGAGCGCCACCCGGTTGATGTCCGCCGCCTCGAGCACCGGCTGCGGGTTTCCATGCTCGGCAACGGCGAGCATCGCCCGCCCGACGCGCTCGGTGGTCGTCACCGCGTTCGGGAAGACCCGGCGAATGAGCGGGACGAGCGGCGCAATGAGCGCATAGCCGACCCGATACAGCGTCGTCCGCGACCTGATCCCGTGCATCGGCACGATCAACCCGGGGCGGAACATGAACGCCCGCCGGAAGCCGAGGGCGAGGAGCGCATTCTCCGTCCGCCCCTTCACCCGCGCCCACATCACCCGGCCCCGCTCGCTGCTGTCCGTCCCCATCCCCGAGACGTAGATGAACGTCATCCCCGGATTCAACCGCACGAGCGTTCGTGCGACGCTCAGCGTGAGGTCGTAGGTGACCCGTGAATACTTCTCCTCCGTCAATCCGGCCGCCGACGTGCCTAACGTGAAGAAGCAGGCGTCGAAGCCGGCGAGTTGCTGCTCGACGCCGGAGAGATCGTAGAGATCCGGCACGACCAGCTCGCGCAGCTTCGGATGCTTCTGGTCGATCGGGTTCCGGCCGACGGCGAGGAGCTGCGTCACCTCCCTGTCGAGCAGGCACTCGCGCAGCACCCCCTGCCCGACCATCCCGGTACCGCCGAAGAGAATGACTTTCATGGGGAGAGGAGTTGAGGGTGATGAGGAAAGCTATGCAGCGGTGAGGCGGGGAGAACGGCGGGAGACCGCGGAACGGCGGCAGACCGCGGAACGGCGCCACCGAGGCACCGAGGCACCGAGAACAGCCTCGAAGGGTGAGTTCTTCCCACCACGGTCGAACAGCATGGGGGCAAGGGGGGCGAGATGGTCTCGCCATGCTTGCCCAAAGCAGTTCGAGGCTTGTTCAAACGATGTCGCCGCAGTCACCAGACCCTCCGTGCTCTCCGTGACTCCTGTGAAATATTCCCGCCGTTGCAACCGCAACTGCAACTGCTGTTGAACAGGAGTCACGGAGCCACGGAGGGCCGTCGTGACGCGAAGGGATCCGGATACGGGTCGGGACTGCTTGGGGGCAAGCCGGCGAGATCATCTCGCCCCGCTTGCCCCCAATCAGTTCGGCTCTGGTGCGAACGGCTCAGCCCTGACAGGCTGTCCTCGGCGTCTCGGTGCCTCGGTGGCGCCGTTCCGCAGTCTTCCGCCGTTCCGCGGTCTCCCTCCCCGCCCCGCGTTCGCTCGTCGTATAATGAGAGGTCATGCCGCCGTCCTCTCCCCGCAGCATCCTCCTCGCCGACTGCGACGTCTACTACGTCCAGCTCGCGCGCATGGCCGATCCGGAGGGGGCGGGGCGTGCCGAGTTGCTGATCGTCGGCGGATCTGCCGAGAGCCGCGGCGTCGTCTGCTCGGCGACCTACGAAGTCCGTAAGTATGGCGTTCGTTCCGGGATGCCGATCTCGCGGGCGGTGAGGCTCTGTCCACAGGCGATGTGCGTGCCGGTGCCGCGGAAGCTCTGCTCGGAGAAGAGCGAGGAGATCGTGGAGGTCCTCCAGCGATTCGCGCCCGATGTCGAGAGTGCGTCGCCGGACGAGGCGTATCTCGACCTGACGACGACGATGCAGACGGTCTATCGCGGACGCTCGCTCGAAGACATCGCGCACACCATCCGTGACGCGGTCTGGAAGGAAACGGCGATCCGCATCTCGATGGGCGGCGGGACCAACAAGCTCGTCGCCAAGCTCGCCGTCGAGCTGGCGAAGCCTCGCGCGGGTGCTGGCGGTAATGGCGTGTACGTCGTCGCGCCCGGCGACGAGGCGAAGTTCGTCTCGCGGCTCTCGCTCGCCGAGTTTCCTGGCGTCGGCCCGAAGTTCCAGGAACAGCTCGCCCGCTGCGGGTGGCGCGAGGTGAAGGACGTGCTCGACATCCCGCGCGAGGAGCTCGAGCGGCGGATCGGCGAGCGTTCGGCGTCGTGGCTGTCGGACATCATCCGCGGGATCGACGACTCCGTCGTCGAGCAGCGCGAGGAGCCGAAGTCGATGGGCCGCGAGGAGACCTTCGCCCGCGACGTGATGGACGACGCGCAGCTCGAGCGCGAGCTGCTGCAGCTCGTCGACCGCGTGACTTCGGAGCTGCGCGACTCCGGCTACGCGGCGCGGACGATCACCGTCAAGCTGAAGGACAGCGACTTCACCCTCCGCTCGGCCGCCCGAACGTTAGGCGAGCCGGTGACGACGTATCACGCGATGGCCCCGGTGGTCAAGGAGCTCCTCGCGCAGCTGCGGAAGAAGCGGCGCGTCGCGGCGCGGCTGATCGGGGTCTCCGCCTCGCAGCTCGTGCACATCGGGAGCGAAGGGGGACAGCTTGCACTGTTCGAGGAGGAGAAT
>DASSZC010000267.1:0-10861 GCA_035702925.1 Gemmatimonadaceae bacterium
CCCGTTCGACCGCATCGCGGAATGCGTACCTCCCAAGCGCGCGACCGATTGGCGCCCCGAGCACCTGCAGCACTCCGCCGAAGTTGCTCTGCACGAGGACCCCGACGGTATGGCCGCCGAGCGCCGCCGGTATCACTCGCGACGAGGTGCCGATCCCGCCCTTGAACCCGAAGGCGATCGTGCCCGTCCCCGCTCCGACACTCCCTTCGCGAACCGGGCCTGGCGTCGCGGAGGTGACCGCGGCGCGCACCGCCTCCGCGGTGATCGGTCGCGAGCGGATCGCGTTCAGCTGGCCATCGTTCGTCTCACCGACGACCACGTTCAGCGATCGGACATCCTGCATCCCCGGCTGCTCGAGCATCCACCCGGCGAGTGCGTCGGCGGCGCGCCACACGCACAGCGTGCAGGTGAGAAGGATCGGCGACTCGAGCTCGCCGAGCTCGTTGACCTGCGTCGACCCGATCAACTTTCCGAAGCCGTTGCCGACGACGATCGCGGCGGGTACGCGCGAAAAGAACACGTTCTCGCCGTGCGGGATGATCGCGGTCACCCCGGTCCGGACCGAGTCGCCGGCGACGATGGTCGAATGCCCGACGAGGACGCCGGCGACATCGGTGATCGCGTTCCAGCGGCCGGGACGAAAGATCCCCGGCGCTACACCCAGCTCACGGGCACGCGCGCGCGCGCCCGGCTGCTGCGCACCGAGCAGGATCGGGAGCGCGACGATGGCGATGAGGAGGGAGTGCATCGACGCGAAAGCTAACCGCGCGACTGAGCGCGCGAAATCGCAATACGACCGGTACTCCCTTGTCGAGCAGCCTACCAGCCTTCGCGCCGCTTCAGTTCCGTGATGTGCGCGAGATGATGGCGGCAGTGCCACGCATAGAGCGCGAGCATCCGGTTGAGCGACTGGACACCGCTCTCCGGATGTTCGAGCTGACGGTCGAAGTCCTCCGGGCGCATTGCGCGAAGCAGCGCGGTCCATCGCGCGTGAAGCCCGTCGAGGATCGCCAGCGACGGACCAACGGGCCCGCTCCGCCCGTCCGGAAGCTCGGCCCACTTCGCCTCGTCGTATGGCTTGATGCGCGGCGTGTCCTCGGTGAGCGCGAGCTTGAAGCGCGTGAATGCGTTGATGTGGCTGTCGGGGACGTGGTGCACGACCTGGCGCACCGTCCATCCATCGGGTCGGTACCGGGTGTCGAGCTGCGCATCGGACAGTCCATCGACCGCGCCGCGCATCTTCGCCGGCAACGCGGCGATGACCGAGATCGACTCGGCGCGCGAACGCTCGTCGGCGCTGGTGAAGGCGAAGCGTCCCACGGGAAAGCGAAGATCGGTCGTCGTCATTGTGCGGAGGGTCGAGGTAGGAGCGACAACCTGAAGATGCAGCGACGGCGCGCGGTCAGCCACCCGGATTCACGCAGGCCGGACTTGCGCTACCCTCTCCCTGACACGATCGTTGCCGCCGATGAGCGACCTGATTCCCCTCTCGAGGGCATACACCGCGATCGCTGGTGCGCCGACAATCGCCGCCGTCGAACGGGGCATCTTCGAACGCCGCTACTTCGCGCAGTGCATGGCGTGCGGCTTCTGCGCCGATTCCTGCTGCGCGTACGGCGTCGACGTCGACGGGCCGGTCGAGGCGGCGTTGCTCGCCGAAGCGCCGGCGATCGAGCGACACACCGGCGTCGCGGCGAGCGAGTGGTTCCGCGGCCCGGCGATCGCCGACGAGGATGCGCCTGGGGGAACGCTGCGGCGCACCGCGGTCCGCGATGGCTATTGCGTCTTCCATACGCCGGGAGGGCGCGGCTGCATGCTGCACTCGTACGCGCTGGCGACGGGCCGCGATTATCACGTGCTCAAGCCGATGGTCAGCACGCTGTTCCCGGTGACGTTCGGGAGTGGGGCGCTCGTCGTGTCCGATGAGCTCGAGGATGGGTCGCTCGTCTGCGCCGCGACGGGCCCGACCGCGTACGAGGCGGTTCGCGCCGAGCTGGCGTACTACTTCGGCGACTCGCTGGTGAACGAGCTCGATGCGCTCGCCTCGGCGATCCCGGTGCCGGCCGCATCAGGATCGCTCGCCGCCGACGCGTAACCCCAGAGGATCGCGACGACGAACAGCACCGTCCCGGCGAAGCGCACCATCGCCGCGATGCGCGCGTCCTGCTGCAGCACGTCGAGCTCGGCGAGGATGAACGCCCAGTCATGTTCGCCCCCGCCGACGAGTGGCAGTGCCTGCTCCTGCGCGTCGGCGACGTAGACGGCGATGTTCCAGAAATTCTCGGCGACCCACCAGAGGGCGACACTCGCCGCGAACTGGTCCCGGCACTTCAGGAAGTAGCCGACGAACACCGCGGGGACGATCAGCTGGAAGAGCGTACCGCCGAGCGCGGTGATCAGCTCACCGAACGCGCTGAAGACGATGTGCCCCGTCTCGTGGATCGGCAGGTTCACGTTGTCGATCAGCGTGAACCCCGGGTCACGGAGGATCGCGACGCCGTAGACGGCGAGAAGGGTGACCGCGGCGACCCTGGCGATCCGCCGTGCCGGCCAGGCGCTATCATTTAGTACCATGTGATACTTTTGCACGGGACGTGAGCATCGCCTGGACTCGACACCACGGCGACGCGCGATGAGGCCGTCAGGTAACGCGCGGCTCCTTACACAAATCATTCACATCCCGGGGGCAACCCTTCTGAAACATGGTGCTGTCCCACCCGTACGATCGCGAGTAACTCGTCACGCGACATTCTGCCGCGAGACCGTCTCACAGGAGCCCCCTATGAAGTCCATGTGGAGCGCTGGCGACATCGTCGCCTGCAACTGCCCGAACTGCCGCCAGGTCGTTCAATCCCGCTTCGAGCTGCGCAGCGTCCGCATGCCGCGGTCGCGCCTCAGCGTGCCGAACGTGCTGGTCGATGTCTGCAACCTCTGCGACAACGTCATCGGGATCCCGAGCCAGTCGATCCCGCAGCTTCGCGAGGCCGGCTGGGCCAAGTAGTACGCGCCGCGGCCGCGACGAGTGCACATGCCGCGGCAAGCTTGTATCTTGGGCGCATGAGATTCGCAGCCATCACCGCCGGCGCGCCCCGGCACGTGCGCCTCGCCGCAACGGTCGCGGCGACGCTCTTCGCCCTCACCGCGTGCAGCTCGTCCGCGACCCCGGCCACCGACTCGGCCGCACCGCGGACGGGCGCGGCACCAATGGCATCGCCCACCCCGGCTGTCGCGGCGGCGTCATCCCCCGCCGCCGGCGAACCGACCCTCGTGGTCTACAAGACTCCGTCGTGCGGCTGCTGCAGGGGGTGGGTGAAGGCGATGGAGGCGTCAGGGTTCAAGGTCGAGGTTCACGATCTCGACGACCTCGCGGCGACCAAGCACGCTGCCGGGGTGCCTGACGAGCTCCAGTCCTGTCACACCGCGCGCATCGGGGGCTACGTCGTCGAGGGCCACGTGCACGCCGAGGACATACGCCGCCTCCTCGCCGAGCGTCCCGACATCGCGGGGATCGCGGCGCCGGGAATGCCAATGGGCTCTCCGGGAATGGAAGGCGCGTACAAGGACCACTACGACGTGGTCACCTTCGGCGGCAAGGGACGGCAGACGGTGTTCGCCTCGCACTGAGCGGGAGCTCGGGCATTTCCCGCGCTCGCGGGGATGCCTAACGCGTTCCCGGATCCTGCTCGACGGTGATGCGCACCTCGCGACGCTGCCCACCCGCCTCGGCCTCGATCAGGTGCGGACCGGGAACGAGCGCGAGCCGCGCGGTCGCGAAGGGCCGGCCATCGACCGACCACCGCACCGCGCCTCGCGCGCCCGCGGCGCGCAACGCAATGGTCGAGTACCGCGCGTCCACCGAGGGGGGCACGGAGTAGCGATCCCCGTCGAGAGGAGACACGATGCGGAAACCCGCCGGCGACGCGGCGACGTTCGCCACGACGCGCGTCCCCGCCCCCCGCTCGGTCGCCAACCACTCGGTGTAGGCGGCGGGCATCGTCACCTCGCCATGGCGGTGCCAGTCGCACTCGTCGGCCGGCTCGCTCCCGGGGATGAACCATTCGTCCGCGGTCGGACAATCGGGACCGGCCCGCATCCCGGACAGCCGGCAGATGCGTACCGAGAG
Organism: Gemmatimonadaceae bacterium; assembly: GCA_035702925.1. GTDB lineage: Bacteria > Gemmatimonadota > Gemmatimonadetes > Gemmatimonadales > Gemmatimonadaceae > JABFXC01. The sequence goes on from DASSZC010000267.1 coordinate 4,124, forward strand.
ATCCCCCGCCTCGTGTGGCGCGGTGAAGGCTCCGGGCGGATATCGCTTCGCGGTCTCGAGCACCGCGCGGTGGAGGAGTGGGCCAGCGCCGGTAATCCCGCTCACCCCTTCCATCGCTCGCCCGTTGAAGTTGCCGACCCACACCGCGACCGTGAACCGGCCGGTGACAGCGACGGCCCAGTTGTCGGTGAAGTGCCGGCTCGTTCCCGTCTTCACGGCGACGGGGAACGCGAACTCGAATGGCGTCGAGATCCCGAAGCCGGGGACGCGGGCCTCGGCATCACCGAGGATATCGAGGACGATCGCCGCCGCACGCGCGGAGATCACGCGCCGCCCGGGATCGGACGCCGGTCCGCTCGCCGGGCGCCACCGTACCGGGCGCCAGAGGCCGCCGCTACCGAGCGCGCGGTAGGCGTTCGCCAGCTCGAGGAGGGTGACGTCGCCGTTGCCTAACGCGATGCCGAGCCCGTAGTAGTCGGCGCTCCGGTGCAGCGACGCGAACCCCGCCGCCCGCAGCACCCCGAGCACGCTGCCGGCGCCGATCCGCTCGGCCGTCTCGACGGCGGGAATGTTGTACGAGCTGCCTAACGCCTCGCGGACGCGGACCGGGCCGTGGAAGCGGTGATCGTAGTTGCGTGGGCGGTAGAGCCCGACCGAGGTCTGGTACTCGCGGGCGACGTCGGGAAGCACGGTCGCCGCGGTGAAGCCCCGATCGAACGCGAGCCCGTAGACGAACGGCTTGAGCGCGGATCCCGGCTGGCGTGGGGAGACCACCATGTCCGTCTGGCCGGCGGTGTCGGCCCAGAAGTCGGGGGATCCGACCCACGCCAGCACCTCCCCCGTCCGGTTGTCGAGGACCACCGTCGCCGCCTCGCGGACGCCGCGGCCGCCGAGAACCTGCACGGTGTGGCGCACCTCCTGCTCGAGCGCAGACTGCAGCTGGAGGTCGAGTGAGGTGCGGAGTACACCGCCGCTGCCTGACGTGGCGCTCGTCGCCAGCGCCGAGTCCTCCGCCCACTGGAGGACACGCGTCGTGAAGTGCGGAGCGAGGAACGGCGTGCCGGCAGGCCGCGCGATCAGCGGCTCGGCGAGACCCCGCGCGGCATCCGCCTCACCAACGTTGCCGGCGGCGCGCATGCGGGTGATCGCGCGGGCGCGCACGCGCCGCGCGCGGACGAGGGAGGCGAAGGGATTCTCGGTAGCCGGCGCGTGGGCGAGCCCGGCGAGCAGCGCCGCCTGCGCGACGCTGACATCGGCGGGGGACGCGTCGAAGTAGAGCGCGGTCGCCGCCGCGACGCCGACGGTTCCCTGGCCGAGGTGGACGCGGTTCAGGTACTGCTCGAGGATCTGCTGCTTCGTCAGGTGCCGTTCGATGCGCAGCGCCCACAGTGCCTGCGCCAGCTTGCCGGCGACGTCGCGGTCGCTCGGCGCGAGGAGCCGCGCCGTCTGCATCGTCAACGTCGAGGCACCGGAGACGATGCGGCGCGCGCGCAGGTCGTCGCGAACCGCGCGGGCAACCGCACGCCAATCGACGCCGTGGTGTGCGTAGAAGCGCCGGTCCTCGACGGCGAGGAATGCCGTGATCAGGTCGGGATCCAGCTCGGCGATCGAGACCCAGCGCGCGCGGGTGCCGTCGCTCGCCCGCGTGCCGCGGAGTGGAATCCCGTTGCGGTCGGCAACGGTGATCGCCGGCGCAACCGAAGGCGCGAGCATCGCCTCCGGGAGTGGCGAGGCGATCCACGCCGCGAGCATCACCAGCGGCGAAATGCCGACGGCGATTGCCGACGCGAGGCGACGGTTCATTGCTTCTTCGTCACCGTGAACACGCCACCGTCCGACCGGCCGAAGATCGCCGGGTTGTACATCTCCTCGGCGTGCGCCGGGGGACGAACGAATACGCCGGGAGTCGTGGCGCGGGCGACGTAGCTCGCGCTGTATGAGCCCTTCCACAGCTGCGTCGCGAAGTAGACGACGCGGTCGTCGCGCAGCTCGCGGTGGTCGAACGGCGACCACCAGCCCCCCTCCCACATGCCATAGCCCCAGTAATCTCCGCCCTCCGACTCCATCTCGTCGGAGTCGTCGCCGCGCGCGTCACTTGGGCGATTCGCGCCGGGACCGGCCATCAGCGCGACGGTGTTCAGGCTGAGGTCCACCGCCTCGAGGCCCGCCGGCAGCGCGTCGTCGAGGACGACGAACTCGCGGTCGTCGGGGATCGTGATGCGCAGCCTGACTCGCACGAGCTCCCCTTCGACCACGCTCATGACTCGCGCGCCTCCGTCATAACGTTCGTACCAGCGCTCGACCTGGATTCCGTGATCATCAGGGCGAACGGGCCGTTGCTGCGGTACCTCGTGAACTGTGACGTAGTAGTAGACCGGCGCGGTCGAAGCGCCATCGCGATCGATCTGCAGCCGCAGCGCCTGCGCGCCATCGGGTGCGTCGCTGAGCAGCCCGGTGAGGGGGGCCGACGAATCGGCGGGCTGCCGTCCGTCGAGTGTCGCCTGGTAGATGACGCGCTTCCCCGACCGAACGCGGAGCGCGCCGCGCGGGCCATTGCTCGTCGCCTGGACCTTGCGGTCGAACGCCGAGAGCGCGACCACCGCCATCCCCCAGTCCTGGGTGTTCCACCATCCGTACCGCGCGGCACGGCCGCGCTGGATGATGTTCTCGACGAGCGGTCCGACGAGCGGATGATCGGGCGCGACGGCGAGCGTGGCCGTCAACAGCCGCGCCGCCGGCCTAACGGTCGACTCGAAGTAGAAGGTGGTGTCGCGGAAGATGCTGTCCGGAAGCACCGCGCGTCGCCCCTCGATCTGGATCGCTGCCCACTGGCTGGCGAGCAATCCGGCGGCGGTGCGCGTCTGCCCACGCCGCGCCAGCACTTCGGCGAGGCGCGAGCGGTCTTCCGGGCGCAGCTGCGCCGCGTCGGCCAGCAGCTTGTTCTCGGCGGCGATGTCAGGAGTCCCGCGCCGGCTGAGGAAGTCGACGATCGCGACGCGGTCGGCGAGGAGGTTCCAGCGCCAGTAGTACCAGCGCTGCATGGATGCCGCGCTCACCGTGTCAGCCTTCAACTCGCGCCTCAGGTATTCGCCCATGCGAGCGAGCACCGAGTCATCGACCGCGATCCCCGCGGCACGCGCGTCGAGCAGGAACTCCCCGGCGTAGCTCGTCAGCCACGGCGTGGTCCATTGGTCGCTGCCCCAGTAGCCGATTCCTCCATCCTCGCGCTGCCGGCTCGTCAACGTGCGCACCGCGACCTCGAGGTCGCGCTTCGCGCTCGCCGGGACCGCTGCACCAGCGATCGCGCGCGCCTGGTACAGCGCGAGCAGCGGCCGGCCGCTGCTCGTGACCTGCTCGGTGCAGTACCAGGGATAGACTCGCAGCTGCTCGTAGGCCCCGCGCACGAGCGAGAGCACCGAGCCGCCGAGACTGATGTCGACGCGCGATCGCGCCGGATCGATGCCCTTCGGCACCACGAGCTCCACCGACGCGGTGTCGTGCAGCACCCCGCTCGCGGTGTAGGCGCGCGGATGATAGTCGGGACGGAACGGAATCTTCGATTGCACGGCGTCGACGTCGGCACCGCTCGTCGCGGTGAAGCGGAAGACCGCCGTATCGCCCTGATCCCCCGCGTTGATCGTCTGCGCACGGAAGGGGAAACGCACCTCGACGCCGCGTCCCGCTTCGAGGCGCGCGCGCTGCGTGGTATCGCCGCGCGTCTCGACCGCGGTCGCCGATGCGCTGACGGTGACCGGGTCGGGCGCGCCGGAACGGCGATTGATCACCGCACCGGCGGTGAAGTCATCTCCAGGCCTGAGGAAGCGCGGGAGCGCCGGGCGCGCGACGAGCGGCCGCGTGACGAGCATCTTCGCGTCCCCGCTGCCATAACGGTCGCCGGCGGTGACGGCGACCGCCATCACGCGAAAAGTCGTCAGGTTGTCGGGGAGCTTCGCGGTCGCGACGGCGTGACCCTGCGCGTCGGTGACGACCGAGCCGAGGAAGAACGCCGTCGTCTTGAAGCGCGATCGCAGCACGTCAGCGGCGCTGGCACCGCCCCCGCCGCCGGGCTCCCGCCGCCCCTTCTCCCCTTCGGGGATTTGCGGCGCGACAGACACCAGGTTGCTCGCCAGCCGCATCCCGAGCCCGCGCGGCTGGTAGAGCATGTCGATCGGATCTGGGGTCTTGTACCCCGTGAGGGCGAGCACGCCTTCATCGACCGCCCAGAGCGTGACCTCCGACCGCTGACCCGCGCCGCGGGCATCGGCGACCTGCAGGTTGACTCGCGCGCTGTCACCGGGGCGGTACTCGGCGGCGAGGGGCTGCACCTTGACCGTCAGGCGCTTCACCTCGGGGGTGACCTTGAGCTCGGCGTAGCCGACGCGCATCGTCGGCCGGCCGGGATCGTCGAGGGTCCCGGGCGGTGCGCTGCGGCCGCGGGCGACCACGACCGAGACGAACGCGTTAGGCACGAACGCCTCGGTGATCGGGAACTTGAGCACCGTCGAGCCGGAGGTCAGCTTCATCCGCCGCTGCTCGATGAGTCCCTCGCGCTCGACGGTGATCCACGCCTCGGCGCCCGTGAAGGGGGAAGCGAGCATGACGCTCGCCGTGTCGCCGACCGAATAGCGGGGCTTGTCGGCGATGACGTCCATCTTGAATCGCGACTCGTCTTCCCATGGCACCCAGTCGCTGCCGCTCGCCCAGCGGGTGAGGCTCGTCCGCGCCTCCCTCCCCTTCGAGTCCTTCGCCGAGAAGGCGACCAGGTACATCCCGCCCTCGGCGGGGGTGAAGTCGCAGCGGACCGGATCCGCGCGGGTCGTCGCCGCGCAGCGGGCCACCGTATCCGACACCCACTCGCCCACGACTTCGGCGGCGCCGTCGCGTTCGCGATGCACCTGATGCCACTCGCGGCGGACGACGGTGCCGCGGATCGCGACGCCGAGGGCCTTCGTACCGTCAGGCCTGACGGCGATGAGCCCGACCGACTGCGGTGCCCCCGCGCGCCAGAAGTACGACTTCCCCATCGGCTTCGCGGCGATGTAGAAATCGGCCGGGTGAACGGTGACGGAAGTGGACGCCGATACCGCCTGGCGATTGACGTCGGTCACCGTCGCCGTCAACGTGACGACCGCGGCACGTCCCTTCTCCGCGGGTGGGGTGGCGACGCGCAGCGTCAGGCGGCCGCTCGCGTCGAGCGTGTCGGTGCCGCTGGCGGTGACGCTCGTCCGCGACTCTCCATCGTCATCTTCGTCCTCCCACCACCAGCCGCTTTCGCCGAGGTACCAGTCGCCCTCTTCGAGGCCGGGGATGCCGAAGTCCCACCAGTAGCCGAGGGTACGAGTCGCCTCCCACTGGACCGCGGCGCGCGCCATCGGCGCGCCGAAGAGGTAGCGGGCTTCGACGGTCGCGCGCGCGGAGTCGCCGGCGAAGAGCGGAGTCTTCGAGCCGGTCGCGTCGACGAGAAACTCGGGGGGGCGGTACTCGGCGACACGGTAGCCGGTCTGGTCGACCTCCTCCCAATGACCTTGCCACTGGTATTCGACCGCCACGGTGTACCAGCCGAGCTTCGCGTCGAGCGGGATCTTGTACTCGTCCGACGCGGTGCCGAAGCCGCTGAGCCGGATCACGCGCTGCTTCACCGGCGCGTTCTCGCGATCGCGGAAGACGATGCGGACCGAGTCGCGCGCGCCGGGCGCCGCCAGACTGCCTAACGTCCCGCGGCGGAGGATCGCCTTGGCATACAGCGGCTCTCCTGGGCGGTAGATCCCGCGCTCGGTGAAGATCGCCGCCGCTACGGGAAGGCGGCGGCTTCCCCACGCGCCGGAGACCCCGAAGTTCCACGGACTGAGGTCGGGATCGTACTGCGTGATCCCGACGAGCGCGCGGTCGTCGCCGAGGGTGGCCTCGACGTAGCCGTCAGGGGACTGCGAGCCGCCATATTCGTCGTCCGCGGCTTCGGCGGTGGACCGCGGTCGCGCGAGACGCGGGAAGTTCGCCACGCCGCGGGCATCCGTGATGGTCGTGCCGACCACCTGCCCCTTCGCGTCGTGGACCGCGACGGTCGCGTCAGCCACGGCGGCGCCATTGCTGACGCGAGTCACCCAGGCGACCGCGCTCGCGGCGCCAAGCTTCACGTGCAGCGCGAGATCGCTGACCTGGACGAGCGCGATCGGCGATCCCTCGCTCAGCTTCAGGTTCGCCGGGCCGCCGATGCGCACGGCGACGAGCCCGCGGTGCCCGGAGCCGTTCACGCTCGGCAACTTCACCCCGGTGATCATCGGCTGGTCGAGCGCGCGGCGCACCGGGACGCGAGTCTCCTTCGCGCCGGCGGCGACCTGCTTCCAGAGCGTCTCCCAGTTCCAGGCCGAGTTGCGAAGGAACTTCGACTCGAGCGAATCGGGGATCGCGACGGCGGTGACGACGATGGTATCGACGTTCACGTGCTGCACGGCGAGCGTGCCGAAGGCGTCGCGCTCGACGAGCATGCGGCCGTACGGGTAGCGGATCGAGGGCGCGTAGCCGCTCGTCTGCAATCCCTGCGCGGGGTTCCCCGTGACCTTCTGCCCGAAGACGTCGCGGAGCCCGGTGTCGACGACGACCGCGTAGCGCGTGCGCGGCCTGAGCTGCGCGTCGAGCCGCCACGTGGTCGACTCGCTCGAGGTGTCGGCCATCGTGAACGGCGTCGCCGGGATCAGTGACACCTTCTTCCGCAGCTCGGAGCCGCGGACGGGGGTCGTG
>DASSZC010000142.1:0-2896 GCA_035702925.1 Gemmatimonadaceae bacterium
ATCCGAGTTGTCCGAGTTGTCCGTAAAATTGTAGTTCCCCCGTTACGACTGTCCCGATAGAGTGGCCTCCCCGGCGGGATTGTCGTTCACCCTCCCGCCGGCCCCTCCCCGCTCGGCGCCGGGCTCTCCTGCTCCGCCCCGCGCGCCCGATCGGTCTTCGGCTGCTGCCCGAAATTCCAGCTGAAGCTGAGGAACGCCGCCCGCGCGCCGAAGCGCCGTTGAGACACCTGGACGAAGCGCCCGTCGTCCGTCGTTCCACCCATCGCCATCGTGTTGAACGGGTCCTGCACCCGGAACGTCACGCTCGCCTTGTCGCCCAGCACCTTCTGGCGCAGCGCGAGGTTGACCATCGACATCGACCGCATCCGGCCGAGCTCCACCTTCATCGGTGCGCGGTACATCGCGAAGGCCTGCACGTCGAGCGTCGGCGACAGCTTCATCGTGACGTTGCTCCGCGCCGTCCACCCGAACGCCTTGTTCGACGCGTCGGTCGTCAGGTTGCTCGCATCGGTCACCTGCTGGAAGGCGCTGAACCCGCCGAACCCGCTGATCGGCCCGAATCGCAGCGAGCCGTTGACATCCGCGCCGTACTGGTCGCTGGTCGCCACGTTGGCGAAGGTCGTCGTGCTCACGCCGGCGTCGTCGATGGTGCGGATGAAGCGGATCGCGTTCACCGTGTGGCGCGCGAAGGGGGTGACCTGCAGCATCCCATGGCTGAACCCCTGCTGCAGCCCGAGCTCGTACGCGTTGGTGTACTCGGGGCGCAGCGCGGGATTTCCCGCGAACCTGTTCAGCGCGTCCTCGCGGAAGCCGAACGGGTTGAGCTGGCGCATGTCGGGACGCGTCACCCGCCGCGAGTAGCTGAGCTTCAGCTGGCTCGCCGGCGTCATGTTGTACGCGGCGATCGCGCTCGGGTAGAGGCTCGTGTAACCGTTGTCGAAATGCTCGCTGGTGTTCCGCAGGTCGAACCCGGATGACACACGCTCGGCCCTCAATCCGCCCTGCAGGTCGAAGCTGCCTGACGACTGGCTGATCACGCCGTAGGCGGCGTTCACCTTCTCATCGTAGAGAAAACGGTTGCTCTGCGTGGGAGCGGGCGCGTAGCTGACGCCGCCGTCGCTCGAGGTCGAAGCGCCGAAGTCGTTGTCGATCTGGCGGAGCGTCCCCTTGTACCCCGTCTCGAGCTTCGTCCCAGTGGCGAAGCTGCGAGTGAAGTCCGACTGCAGCGTCCACTGCGTCGCGCGCTCCTCGGTGAGGTCGATCTCGAGCGCGGGGAGCCCCGCCGGCGAGCCGCTGCTGGTCGAGAGAGCCTGGTCGGTGAGCACGACGTTGTCGCTGTCCCGTCCGCGGTTGACCCGGAGCTCCGATGCCAGACCGTCACCGGGCTGGCTCGCCGAGCGCTTCCAGCCTAACGCTGCGTTGAGCGCCAGCTCGTCCCCCGTCATCAGCTTCGACCGGAGGTAGCTCGAGGTGACCTCGCGGTTGGCGTCGAGCTCGCGGTAGAGGTTGTCGTTGCTCCGCGTCGGGTTGCGGTCGCTGACGATCAGGTTCGACGACAGCGCGTCGCGCGCACCGAGCTTGTAGTCGGCGCTCGCGTTCAGGGTGTTCGAGAATCCCGTCTGCTTCCCGGCAATCTGCGCGTCGAGGTACGGCAGCAGTCCGTCCTGCAGCCCCGTGCGGTCGATGAAGCCACTGATCTCGCGCGAGTCGCGCATGAAGCCGTAGTTCGCGAACAGGGTGAGCGGCCCGCTCTGGTAGCCCAGGTTTCCCGAGGCGTTCACCTGTCCGGTGGACCCGCCGCCGGCGGTGATTCCGCCGCTCCACCCGAGGTCGGTGTTTTCCTTGAGCACGATGTTGAGGATCCCGGCCATCCCCTCGGGATCGTTCTTCGCCGACGGATTCGGCACGACCTCGACGCGCGCCACCAGGTTCGCCGGGAGCTGGGCGAGGAAGTTGCCTAACGCTTCGCCCCGCATCGGCGACAGCCGTCCGTTGATCTGGACGACGACGTTCTCGCTCCCGCGCAGGCTCACCTTGTTGTCGCCATCCACCTCCACCGACGGGACGCTGCGCAGCACGTCCACCGCGCTCCCTCCCGATGCGGCGGGCATGTCCTTCACCGCGTAGCTCGTCCGGTCGGGGGCGACCGCGACGTCGGTCTGCGCCGCGGTGACGGTGACGTCGGAGAGCACCGTCGCGATCGGGGTCAGCTCGATGCGGCCGAGGTCCACCGGGCTGCTCGCGCTGACGACGACGTCGTTCCGCTGCACCGGCGCGAATCCCATCACCCGGACGCGGACGATGTACCGACCCGCGGGGAGACCGTCGATGCGGAAGCTCCCGTTGTCGTCGGCGAAGGCGCCGCCGATCAGCGCCGAGTCGGTAGCTGTGCGCACCCCGACCGCCGCGCCGGGGATCGGCGCGCTCGATCCGGCGCGGATCACGGTACCTGTGACGCGGCCGGTCGCCTGCGCCATTCGTGCCCCCGGTGCGCCACCGTTAGGCGGCACCTGCTGGGCGCCGGCGCTGGTCGAGAGAACGGCAAGGGCCGAGAGCAGGGCGAGGATCGTGGGCGAGCGACTCATGGTGTATCTCCGCGGGAGTGTCTCGCGCGCAGCGAATGAACGGGCTCGCGCGAGTCTTCACCCTGAGAATACCGGCGCCCCTGGCGCAGCGTCCCCCCTCATGCCACGAATCGCACCCCGGCGCCACGAATCGCCGGTGCCGAGCGACGAGCGTGCCGGCCGACGTCAGCCGCTGACGCCGAGCCAGCGCTCCAGCGCCGGGTGACGGGTGCGGCTGACGGGAAGCCGCACACCGCCGCGCAGCTGCACCTGGTAGTCCCCGCCCTGGCTGCGATGCAGCAGCTCGACCAGCGCGAGGCGCACGATCACCG
>DASSZC010000511.1:0-2557 GCA_035702925.1 Gemmatimonadaceae bacterium
ATATTGCGGAGGCGCGGCGCTCGTCGCAACATCTTGCTTCTCCATCGCCGCCGCCATGACCCGATCCGACCCGCCCATGCGAATCCCGATCGTACTCCTCGCCGCGTCGCTCCTCGCTCCCACGTCCCGTTCGCTCGATGCACAGCAGCCGACTCCGGCGCCGGCGCAGCGCCCGCCGGAGATGCCGTTGCGCCTCGCCGCCAGCAGCTTCGCCACCGTGGAGGTACACCTCAACGCGCGGCGCATCGGCTCCCGCTGGTACGAGGAAGATGCGAGCCTCACGGGGCCGTCACGCATCGCGATCAGCTATGGCCAGCCGCACGCGCGCGGGCGGCAGATCGCCGGAAGGCTGATCCCGCTCGACACGGTCTGGCGCTTCGGCGCGAACACCGCGACTGCGCTCCACACCGACGTCGACATCACCCTCGGGGACCTGAAGATCCCGCGCGGCGACTACACCCTCTTCGTGCTCTACCGCACGAGTGGCTGGCAGCTCATCGTCAATCGCGGCACGGCGATGTGGGGGACCGACTACGACGCGATGAAGGACCTCGGCCGGATCCCGCTGACCGTGCGGACGATGAGCGAACCGGAGGAGTCGCTGACCATGTACCTGATTCCCGAATCGGCGCGCCCGGCGGAGGGCTACGCCGACCTCCGCGGAGTGCTCAGGATCAAGTGGGGGACGTTCGACCTGAGCACCCGCTGGACGGTGGCGCAGTAATCAGCCGCGCGGCGCCGGCGCGCGGCCGGTGAGCACCTGCTCGAAGAGATCGAGTGCCCGCGGGTCGCCCGACTCGCCGAGCCAGAACATCGCCTTGGCGCGCACACGCTGATCCCTGTTCGTGCGGGCCACCTGGATGAGCGGCTCGACTCCCGCTCCGTTGCGCAGCTGCGAGAGCGCGAAGACGGCGTGCTCCTTCACGTCCTCGTCGTCGCTCTCGCCGCGCATCCCGCGGGCGGCGAACGGGTCGTCGCTCCCCGCGAGCTTCGCGGCCGCGTACTGAGCGAGCCAGAATACGACGTCGTGCCGGCGCCCGCGTCGCGCGCCGGCGTCGGCCTTCGCGATGCGAAGCAAGGTCGGCCACGCGACGACATCGCGACCGAGCATCGCCGGGAATACCGCGTGGTTGGCGACGCGGCCGTCGCCGTGCGACTCGGCGAGCCCCAGGAGGAAGCTCGATCCCTCGGCGGCAGAGACTTCGCCGAGCTCGGCGACGCCGGCGGCCGCCGGCCGCACCGGCCCGAGGTAATCGCGCAGCGAGGCGACGCGCCCGTCGCGCATTTCGAGCACGATGCGCACCGGGCCGGGCTCGCAGCTCGACGTGTCCGTATTCGAGTCGAAATATCCGTTCATCGAGTCGCCGATCCGGATGAACCGCTGCCCGTCGCCGCACGCATCCTCGCGCGATGGAAACTCGAACTGCGCGCTCCCGGTCTTCAGCGCGGCGACGCGTGCAGCGAGCGACTCCTGCGCCGCGGCCGGCGACGCGACCAGCACGGCGAGCGCCAGCGCGCCGCTCGTGATTCCGTAGCGCATCGACGTTAGGCGCGGGCGACGCCGGCTGTCGACGCTGGTCATGGCTTCATCACCAGGTCTGAGATCGCCTTCGTCACCGCCGGATCGTCCTTCTGGCCCAGCCAGAAGAGCGCCTTCTTCCGGAGCTCCGGGTCGCCATTCCCGTTGACGATCGACATCAGCTTCTCAGTCGCCGCCTTGTCGTCGCGCTGCGAGAGCACGAAGATCGTGTGCTCCTTGACCGTGCGGTTCGAGACCGCGTCGTAGATGCCGGCGATGTCCGCGGTCGGGACGCCTCCCTGCCCCGCCCAGAAGATGGCCTTCTTCCGGGACTCGACCGGTGCGTTCTCGTCGCGGGCCACCGACAGGAGCCACTGCCGTCCTTCCTTGTCATCGCTCTGCGACATCGCCATCAGGATCTGGTCCTGCATCTGCCGGCTATCGGCGCGAGCGAACAGGTCGCGCAGGAAGCGGAAATCGTCGGCGGTTGCCGCCCCGGACTGGCCGAGCCAGAACACCGCCTGGGCGCGCGATCGCGTCGATGGCGCGCTGCGCGCGAGCTCGATCAGCGACGGAAGCCCCGCGCCGCCGGGCAGTCGCGAGAGGGCGAACAACGCCGCATCCGCGATGCTCTTCTTCTCCTCGCCGCCAGTCTTCGCCAGCTCGGTCAGTGGCGTCACCATCGATGCGTTGCCGAAGACGCCGAGCCAGTGCACCGCGCGGCGGCGCGTTTCGGCCGCGTTCGACGTCCGCTGCCCGATCGCCAGCAGCCGCGCGCCAACGTCGGCGCTGTCGGCGATCACCGCGGCGAGCAGGGTGTTGCGCGCGGCACGCCCGTCGAGCTTCTCGGCGACGTCGAGGAAATAGCTGGCGGCTTCGGGTGCAGAGACGGCGCCGAGGTCCACGACACGCCCGCTCGCCGCCTCCCAGCTCCCGCCGACGTGCGCCCGCACCGACTCGACGCCGCCGGCGCCGATCGCGACGGCAACGCGCGCGGGTCCGCGCCGGCAGTTGGTGCTCGTCCAGCGGCCGTACGAC
>DASSZC010000500.1:0-5787 GCA_035702925.1 Gemmatimonadaceae bacterium
GATCCGCGTGCGCGACAACCGGTGATACAGCGCCCACGCCAGGGCGAGCGCGGCGAGCGACTGCAGCGCGAGCAGCGCGGGGTAGGCGACTGCACCTCCCTTCGACACGGCGGTCAGCGACTCGGCCATGTTCTCGACCGGCGACTTTCCCGACGGGTAGCGACTGACTATCTGGGCCCACGCCTCCGGTTCGGCCGCGGCCCAACTCTTCAGCTTCTCGCTGACCGAGGCGTTCCGGCGGTCGAGCTGCTCGCTGACGACGCGGCCGACGACACCGGTCGGGGCGCGCAGCGCGGTCGTGATGCCTAACGCTGCGACGAGGGTCATGGCGACCGCCGACAGCGCGCGAGCGAACAGCGGGCGGCGCGTGTCGACGAACGCCAGCACCCCGAAGGCGCCGGCGAGGATGATCGCCCACGCCCGCAACAGCGTGCCGTAGGCGCCCCATGCTCCGCTGCCACCCCCGATGAAGAGGGCGAAGGCGGCGAGTCCGACCCAGAAGACCGCCAGCGACGCGCGGCCCCCCGACCACCAGCCGAGCAGGGTGCACGCGGCCAGCGCTGGGAGCAGGAGCACCCAGCCCTCGGCCACCGGCAGCAGCGCGCCGGCGACGGGGATCGCCGGTACGAGCAGGAACGCCGCGAGAGCAAGGAGGACACCTGCCCATCCCTGCTCGCGCGGCGCTGCCGGTACCGTCGGCGTCGGGTCGGTCATGAGCTCGACGTTGCCGTCAGCTCAGCCCTGGTGCCCCTTGATGTAGGGGACGAGGGCAAGGTAACGCGCACGCTTCACCGCGGTGGCGAGCTGGCGCTGATGACGGGCGCAGACGCCGCTCAGCCGGCTGGGAAGGATCTTCCCCTGCTCGGTGATGAAGCGGCCGAGGGTGCGGTCATCCTTGTAGTCGACGTGCCGGACGCGGGTCTCGCAGAACGGGCAGGTCTTGGTGGGACGGCGCATCATCTTCATTCTTCTTCGTCCTCGTCTTCCTCACGGCGCTTCGCGGCCGCGGCCTGCTCCTCGGGAGTCATCGGCGGGGCGCCGAGCTCGTGCTCGTGGAGAGTGATGAGATGGCGGATGACACCGTCGTCGAGGCGGATCGCGCGCTCGTACTCGGGAAGTCCCGCGGCCTCGGCCTCGAAGCGGGCGATCGCGTAGTAGCCCGTCTCCTTCGTGCCGATCTTGTAGGCGAGCTGGCGCCGGCCCCAGGCATCGATGGTGATGTCACCAGTCGCGCCGATGAGGGAATGGAAGCGTTCCAGCTTTTCGGTGATGGCGGAGTCTTCGAGTGCGGAATCGAAGACATACACCGCCTCGTATTGGCGGCTCATGTCGTGGCAATCCTCCCTGTGGTCATGAAGAGCCCCCCGCTGGTTGCCGGAGCGGGAGGAGAGGTCTGGCGCGAGCGGGGTGCTCGTGCGCCGAACTTCGGTTGTCCGCTGAATCTATCGGGGCAGGGAGGCAATTACAACCCGCGCAATGCGTTGCGCGGCAGGGACCGTCAGAAGCCGCTCCCCGCTCCCCCCGACGATGCGACGGCGTGGGAGACCACCGACATCGACGTCGCGGCGATCGTCACCAGGGAGCCGGCGAGGAACAGGTAGAGGGCGACCATCGCCCGGTCGCTCTTCTCCGCCGGCTTGCCGATGATCGCCGCCACTGCCGCGACCAGCGCGAGGATGACGACGAGCCCCTGCCCATGGACCTCGGGGCGGTAGTGCAGCACCACCGCCATCGCGCCTAACGCGATCGCCACGCACCAGCGGTCCACCCGCGTGAACGACGAGAAGCCGCGCGCGCCGTCGAGCACCCAGACGGGGATGAGGTTGAAGACGTTGATCCAGGCGCCGAAGCCGGCGATCGCGCCGAGCATCGGAATCCCGGTCACGACGAACGCGGCGTAGAACGCGAGCGCCGCGCCGAGACCCCACACCGGGCCCGCGAGCCCGATCCGCGCGTTCACGCGCACGTCGTCCACCGACTCCTTGAGCAGGATGAAGGCGCCGACGAAGGGAATGAACACCGGCGCGCTCGCCCTGATCCCGAAGCGGCGCGCGGCGAAGACGTGCCCCATCTCGTGCAGGTACAGCGAGATGACGAATCCCGCCGCGAACTTCCACCCGTAGCGCGTCCAGTAGACGCCGAAGAAGACGAGCATCGACAGGATCGTCTTCAGCTTCGTCAGCCCGAGCACGATGAACTTCGCCTTCGTCAGGAGGAGGAAGATCACCGTCTTGAACTTGAGGAGCAGCACGCCTAACGCTGCCAGCGCGCCCTTGTTCTTCCAGGCGTCGCGCACCCCCGGCTTCCCCGGCGCCTGCGCCGGTGCGGAACTGATCAGCCGCTCGCGCAGCGCGGCGACGCGCCCGTCGATCGCCGGCCGCTGCGGCGCACCGGGGGGAAGCAGGTCGAGCGCGTTGTTCCAGTGAGTCAGCGCCGCCGTCACTTCGTCCTGTCGCTCCGCTTCCTGCGCCAACCCGGCGAGCCGCGTCAGCTCGGCCGCGTGCACGAGGGTGCCGCAGCTCGGGCAGGCGAGCACCGTCGCCGGCAGCTCGACGCCGCAGGTGACACAGGAAGGGATCGAGCGCGTGGACGATGTCATCGGTTCAACGGGATGTGACGGAGTTCGACGAGCAGCGACTGCCGGCTGGGATCAGGCCGTGGCGCGACCGGCCGCGTCCTGCAGCCGGAACGGTCCGCTCACGGTGAGCGGGATCCCGGCGGCGTTGCTCTTCCATGCTCGGTAGAGCGCGTAGGCGATGAACAGCCCGGAGATCGGGCTGGCGAGGCCGACGACGATCGGTGTCTTCACGAGCCAGGCGAGGAGCACGCTCGGCGTGATCGGGACCGTCTCCGGGCCGGTGGTGAGCTCGGCCACGATCAACGGCATGTACGCGCCGGACATCGCGAGGTACGTCAGCGCGAGGGCGACGGCCTGGAACTTCCGTCCACCATGTCCGCGGCTCCCGACGCGCACCGCCATCCCGACGCCGAGGCCGACCAGCGCGGTGAGCAGCGCCCATTCCACGTTCGTGAGCTTCACGAAGGCGTAGTACCCCGCCGCGCCGAGAACGGCTGCGCCGGCGCCGAAGACGATCGCGCGCGCGAGTCCCGCCGCCCCGGTCCCGCCACTGAGCTGCTCCTCGGCGGCGAAGCGGCAGGGACCGCATGCCATCTGCTCGTTGATCATGTGATATGACCCGCGCAGGACGGTACCGCACTTCTGGCAGGTGGCGGCGCCGGGGGCGGCGCTCGCCTCGAAGCTGAGGGGTTCGAACTGCGAGCCGGTGCGGTTGCTCGTCGCGTCGCTGGACATGGGAGGGGCGAGTAGAGGGAAGGGAGGTGTGAAAATGCCTCTCCTCAAGACTTGCCGGACGGGGCTTTGGCAACGCCCGATTCCCCCGTCACCGACCCCCGCACCGTTAGGTAGCGGCCGACCCCGATCAGACGTTGAAGCGGAACAACATCACGTCGCCGTCCTTCACGACGTACTCCTTTCCTTCGCTCCGCACGACCCCCTTGTCCTTGGCCCCCTTCCACCCGCCGTTGGCGACGAACTCCTGGTATCCGACCGTCTCGGCACGAATGAACCCGCGCTCGAAGTCGGTGTGGATCACCGCGGCCGCCTTCGGCGCGGTGTCGCCGCGATGGATCGTCCAGGCGCGCACTTCCTGCTCGCCGGCGGTGAAGTAGGTCTGCAGCCCGAGCAGGTGATAGCTGGCGAAGATCAGCCGGTCGAGCCCCGCCGACTCGATGCCTAACGACTGGAGGAACTCAGCGCGGTCCTCGGCCGGCAGCTCGGCCAGCTCGGCTTCGATCTTCGCCGAGAAGGGGACGATCTCCGCGTCCTCGCCGCCGGCGGCGACCGCGGCACGGAGTGCCTTGAGATACTTGCCCTCGGTGCCGGAGAGCTCGGCGTCGGTGACGTTCGCCGCGTAGAGCACCGGCTTCGCGGTGAGCAGCGACAAAGGCTGCAGGGTGGCGCGCTCCTCGGGGGTGATCTTGATCGACCAGAGGCCCTTCCCCTCGGACAGCACCTTGTGCGCCTTCTCGAGGGCGGGGAGCTCGGCGAGCGCTTCCTTGTCACCGGTCTTCGCGGTGCGGCGGGTCTTGTCGAGCCGCTTCTCGACGACGGCGAGGTCGGAGAGGGCGAGCTCGAACTCGATCACGTCGCGATCGCGCGCCGGGTCGACCGCTCCCATCACGTGCGTGACGTCGGGATCGTCGAAGCAGCGGACGACGTGGACGATGGCGTCGGTCTCGCGGATGTTGGCGAGGAACTTGTTGCCGAGCCCCTCGCCCTCGGCGGCGCCCTTCACGAGGCCGGCGATGTCGACGAACTGGACGACCGCGGGGACGGTGCGCTTCGGCTGCACGACGTCGGCGAGCTTCGGCAGGCGGGGATCGGGGACCTCGACCATGCCGACGTTAGGCTCGACGGTGCAGAACGGATAGTTCGCCGCTTCCGCGCCCGCCGCGGTGAGGGCGTTGAACAACGTCGACTTGCCGACGTTGGGGAGACCGACGATTCCGAGCTTCAGCATTGGTTGAGCAGGGGAAGCAGGTTGCCAGTTGCCAGTTATCGGTTGTCAGCGACTGAAAACCGGCAACTGACAACCGGCAACTGACAACCAGGTACTCACTGTGCCTTCACGTTGAATCGGTTCATCGCCACCGTGATCCCTTCGGCGATGAAGGTCTCGACCGCGGCGCGGATCGTCGGCATCAGGTCGTCGACCACCTGCTTCTCGCTCTTGCCGAATGGTCCGAGGACGAAGTCCGAGAGGTCGCCGATCGTCCGCTGCTCCTCGAGCGGCTTGATGCCGACGCGGAGCCGCGGGTAGTCGCGCGACTTGAGGTGGTGCTCGATGCTCTTCAACCCGTTGTGGCCGCCGGCGCTCCCGTTGGCGCGCAGGCGGATGCTGCCTAACGGCAGCGCCACCTCGTCGACGACGACGAGCAGGTCCTTCGGCGCCGCCCAGAAGGGACGCCGCAGCCAGGGCTTGAGCACCTGCCCGCTCAGGTTCATGAACGTCAGCGGCTTGACCAGCCGCGTCGCCGCGCCGTTCACGGTGCCGCTCGCCGTCAGCGCCTCGCCGTCCTTTCGCCAGGCGGAGAAATGCCACACGTCGGCCAGGTGGTCGAGGACCATCCAGCCGACGTTGTGTCGGGTGTTCTCGTATTCACGCCCCGGGTTGCCGAGGCCAAGGATGACCTTCACCGTGGTCTCGTCCGCGCCGGGTTCGTTCGCAACGTCGCTCGACGCGTGGAGCAGCGCACGGATGCGCGCCCGCAGTGCAGCCAGGGCGCGCATCCAGCGTGGCTTACTTGGCGTCTTCCTCGCCCTCTTCGTCCTTCTTCTGGCGAATGAGCTCGGGCTCGGCCGGGGTCGCACCCTCCTCGGCGGCGGCCGGCTCGGCCTCGATCGCGGCGCGCGAGATCTGCACCAGCGCGACCGGCGCTTCCTCGTCGGCGAGGACCGTCACGCCGGCGGGGATGTTCAGCTCACCGACGTGGATCGAGTGGCCGACGACGAGGTGCGAGACGTCGACGTCGATGTGGTTCGGGATGTTCGCCGGATCGACCTCGACCTCGACCTCGCGCATCATCTGCTCGAGGATGCCGCCGCCGAGGCGAACGCCTTCGGGAACGCCGTGCAGCACGAGCGGGATCATGACGGTGATCTTCTCACCGGCCACCAGCTCCTGGAAGTCGACGTGGAGGACGTGGCGCTTGAAGGGATGGCGCTGGATCTCGCGGATCAGCGTGCGCGAGGTCTTGCCATCGATC
>DASSZC010000332.1:0-6919 GCA_035702925.1 Gemmatimonadaceae bacterium
GCCGATGTAGCGGTGCGAGAGCGTCGCCGCGGCGACGATCGCGGTGTCGGTGATGCGCACGCCATGGTGCGCCTCATACCGCTCCTTGAGGCCGCGAAGGATCGCGATCGTGGTCTCGACTGTCGGCTCGCCGACGTACACCGGTTGGAAGCGCCGCTCGAGCGCGGGATCCTTCTCGACGTGCTTCCGGTACTCGTCGAGGGTGGTCGCGCCGACGACGCGCAGCTCGCCGCGAGCGAGCATCGGCTTCAGCATGTTGCCGGCGTCCATCGAGCCCTCGGCCTTGCCGGCGCCGACGATGGTGTGCATCTCGTCGATGAAGACGATGAAGCGTCCCTCCCCGGCGGTGATCTCCTTGAGCACGGCCTTGAGCCGCTCCTCGAACTCGCCGCGGAACTTCGCGCCGGCGATGAGCGCGCCAAGGTCGAGGGAGACGAGCCGCTTGTTCTTCAGCCCCTCGGGGACGTCGCCGTTGATGATGCGCTGGGCGAGCCCCTCGACGATCGCCGTCTTGCCGACCCCCGGCTCCCCGATCAGTACCGGGTTGTTCTTCGTCCGGCGCGAGAGTACCTGGATCACGCGGCGAATCTCCTCGTCGCGGCCGATGACCGGATCGAGCTTCCCCGAGCGCGCGGCCTCGGTCAGGTCGCGCGTGTACTTCTCGAGCGCCTGGTACTGGTTCTCGGGGGTCTGGTCGGTGACGCGGTGCGAGCCGCGCACGCTCTCGATCGCGGCGAGCAGTGCATCGTGCTTCGCGCCGGCGCGCGTGAGGATGGTGTTCGCTTCCCCGCCCTTCGTCCCCGACAGGGCGAGCAGCAGGTGCTCGGTCGAGACGTATTCGTCCTCGAGGGAACGTGCCTCTTCCTCGGCGCGGTCGAGGACCTGGTTCAGCTCGCGCGACATGCTCGGTGTTCCCGAGCCGCCACCGCTCTGCTTCGGGTGGCGCGCCGCCTCACGCTCGGCCTGCTCCTTCAGCGCGGCGACGCTGGCACCGACCTTCTGCAGCACCGGGACGACGATGCTCTCCTGCTGGCCGAGCAGCGCGAGCAACAGGTGGGTGTCGTAGACGAGCGGGTTGCCAGCCCGCCGGGCGAGGGCGACGGCCTCGTTGACCGCCTCCGCCGACTTCACTGTGAGACGTTCCGGATTCATCGTTCGCTTGTCCTTCGAATCGGTTCGTTCAGGGCCGCCGTGTCGAGAGTTCCCGCCGGGCGCGTGTCGCGAGGTCCGTCACCACCTCGTCGGCGAGTGCGCTCAACGTCTGCACGATGCCCGACATGTTCGGGGTCGGGACCGCGCGCTCGAGGCGCGAGGTTCCCGACCAGAGGATGCTGTCGTCCTCCGCGCGCACGATGCGCAGGTCGATCCGCACGGCCGCACGGACCTCGGAGCCGCGGTCGACTTCCTCGAACTCGCGCACCGTCCCTCTCCAAATGTACGTCTGGGCACGGCGGGAGGGAGGGTCGAACACCGCACGCTCCGGGGTCAGCGCGATGCGCGTGAGCACCCGCTCCGTCACGACCCCAAGCTGGTCGCCGAGGGGGACCGCCCACTCGCGCGAGGGATACGAGCCGTACTCGTTGTCGTTGATGCGGAAGACGATCTGCGGGTCGCCGTACACCCCGGGCGTGACGTATTGCGAGATCCCGAGGGTCCCGGCCAGTGGCGGGGGGGAGCCGTCGGTCGCCGTGATGGTCGCCGAATCCGCGGACAGCGGGTCGGGGAGCGCGAGCCGGTAGAGCTCGCGCGCGGGAAGCCGCCCGATGTGGAAGCAGCCGATCGCGGCGACGATGAGGAGAGCGGCCAGCCAGCGCGCCGGCCGCAACGTTAGGCCTGACGTTCCCGCCGTTGGCTCAGTCATTGACTTTCGGGCCGACGGTCTTCTTCGGTGGCTCACGCTTCTTGAGGACACTGGTCGGGTCCCGCTCGAGCCGCGTCGTCAGGCGATTCAGGTTGTCGGCGGTCGCGGCCAGGTTGCGCACCATCTCGTCGGCGCCCCCTCCCTCGTTGAGGGCATCCCGCAGGTCGCTGACCAGGATCCGCATCTCGCGCAGGGTGTTGATCGCTTCCTTCTGCGTGCTCGCCAGCTCGGGGGTCGCGGTCTTGATCCCCTCGTCGAGCTGCGTGATCAGGTGGTCGGTGCGATTGAGGACGTCGCTCAACCGCTGCGTCGCGGTGTCGAGCTGGCCGAAGATACGGTCGCTGCTGGTGTTCGCCGTCGTCGCCAGGTGCTCGACCTGCGTCAGGGTGCGGTCGATCCGGTCGAGGGGCGACGACTTGGCGATGCGCTCGGCGCTGTTGAGCAGCGTGTCCGCCCGCTCGAAGAACGACGCCAGCCGGCTGAGTGCGTCCTGGAAGTTCATCTGGTCGATGCTGGCGACGCGCGACCCCGGCGGGAGCGGCGCGGCATCGCTCTTTCCCGGTGTCAGGTTGAGATACGGCGCGCCGAGAAAGCCCACCTGCGTGATCGAGGCCTTCGTGTCGACACGCATCGGCGTCTTTCGTCGCACGCGAAAGGTGACGACGATCTGCGTCGGATCCTTGTCCGACAGGTCGACGGTCGTGACCTGACCGACGAGCAGCCCGCCGTAGCGCACCTCGTCGCCGACGTTCAGCCCCGCGACGCTGCCGAAGATCGAATGGTACTCGCGCCCGCGGTTGAACACCGCCGGATAGTTCGAGAACAGGATCAGCCCCGCGAGGGCGAGCGCGCCCGCGCCGAGAAACGCGATGATGCCGAAGCGCTGCTCGCGCGCGAGCGGCGTCATGTCGTCCCCCCGCGCCGGTGGAGCAGCTGGCGGACGACTTCGTTGTCGCTCGCTTCCAGCTCCTCGCGCGTGCCGGACGCGATGATGACACCATCGGCCATCACGTAGATCTCACTGGCCATTCCGAATGCGTGTCGAACCTCGTGTGAGAAGATCAGGATCCCGAAGCCGTGGCGTCGCTGCAGCTCGCTGAGCAGGTCGTCGATCTCGTGCGCGGAATGTGCGTCGAGACCCTGCGTCGGCTCGTCGAGGAGCAGGACCGCCGGGCGCAGCGCCAGCGCGCGGGCGATCGCGACGCGCCGCCTCCCCGAACGGGGAAGATCGTCCGCGGACACCTCGGCCGCATCGGGCATACCGACCTCGGCAAGCAACTCTCGCGCCGTGTCCCGGGCTTCCGCGGGCGAGGAGTCGCTGTGCTCGAGCAAGGGCAACTCGACGTTCTCCACCGCGCTGATCCGCGATATCAGCGCCGACCCCTCGAACACGACGCCGAGCCGCGCGCGCAGCCGGCGCAGCTGCGTCTCGGAATCGATCGCGTCGTCGATGCGCGCTCCCTCGAGGTAGATCCTGCCGCTCAGCGGCTGCTCGAGCCCGACGACGTGGCGCAGCAGCATCGACTTTCCGGCGTGGATCGGCCCCATCACGAGGTGCGTCGCGCCACTGGGTACCGACACCGATACGTCGTGAATGACCGGCCCGTGCAGCGGCCCGGTCAGGTGCTCGACGCGGAGGACCCCGCCCCCGTTAGATGAGGCCGGGTATGAAGTAGAAAATCGCATTGACGAAGGTATCGGCACCGAGCACCACGATGAGGGAATACACGACGGCGCGCGTTGCCGCCTCGCCGATCGCCGAAGCGCGACGCTCGGCGCTCAGCCCCTCATCGGATGCGATGACGGCGATGATCAGCGCGAAGACGATCGACTTCCCGATCCCGACCCCGAGGTCGCGGGTGAGGAACGCCTCGCGGATCTGCCCCGCGAAGCGGTCGGTCGAGTAGCCGAGAAAGACCGTGCTGCCGACCCAGACACCGCCGAGGATGAGGGCGTCGGCGATGATGGTGAGCGCGGGAAGCACGATGATGACCGCGAGCAGCTTCGGCGAGACGAGGTACTTCACGGGATCGAGCCCCATCGCGCGCAGCGCATCGATCTCGCCGGTGGCGTTCATCGACGCGAGCTCGCCGGCGATCGCCGCCGAGCTGCGAGCGACGACGAGCAGCGCGACGACGACGGGGCCGAGCTCGCGCGCCGCGAACCAGGTGACGACGCGCGGCGACACCGGTTCCGCGCCATACGGCGCGAGCTGCGTCGCGACCTGGAAGATCGCGATCAGCCCGACGAGGAGCGACGCGCTCGCGACGAGCCGCAGGGCACCGATGCCGAGCGCATAGACCTCGCGCTCGACTCCGGAGGTGACGACGGATCGGCGCGAGAAGGCGAGCCAGCCGAGCCAGTAGAGCGAGCGCGCGGCAAGCCGCCCGCGGCTGATGAAACGCGCCTGGGTGCTGCGTCCGGGCGATTGCGATGGAGGAGCCGGCAGCGCCGAAAGTGTCACGACGGCTTGACCTCACCGCGAGGCGGCGCTAGCCTTGCGCGCCAATGCAGCGACTCTCTCATGTGACCTTGATCCTCGCCTGCGCGATAGTGGGCTGCGCTCGTGGCGACATCGTGCCGGGGGTAAGTGACTCGGCGTTCGTGGCGGCCATGGCGGAGCTGCGCCGCGCACAGGGCAGCACGGCGGACACCGTGGCACTGGCCGCGATGCGCCACCGAATCTTGCAACAACGGGGCCTTACCGTCGAGCAGCTCGACCGCGCGGGACGCGCGCTCGCCAACGATCCGCAGCGCGCCGCGGACCTCTTCGACGCGATCGACAAGCGCGCCGTGAACATCGCCAGCGACAGCGTGCAGAAGAAGACCTCGAGCGTCGAAGTGAAGCAGTAGCGGGATGGAGAGCGAAACGCACGAGGGCGCGGTCGCAACGCGACCGCGCCCTCGTGTTTTGCCGCAGCGCCGGACCGGGCCGGCACCACAGCGACTACTTCATCACGATCATCTTTCGGACCCAGGGCTTGCCGTCCACCTCGAGCCGATAGAGGTAGACCCCTGATGCGACTTCGCGATTGGTCCGGAGGTACATCCCGTCCCAGTACGCGGTGTACTGACCACAACTCAGCTGCACGTTCTCGATCGGCTGCCCGGCGTTGCCCGATGTCCCCTGGAGGATCGGTATCGCGACCAGCTGTGCGAGCACGTTGTAGATGCGCAGCGTCACGCGGTGTACCCGACCCTGATCCGGGCAGGCGGGCGGTTCGCCCACCTTGAAGGGGATCGTGGTCGTCGGGTTGAAGGGGTTTGGATAATTCTGCCCCAGCACGGCGGTGTTCCTGTCGCCCGCTGGAGCTGTCCCCTGACCCGATGCGTGTCGTGGCGCCACTACGCTGAGGGTCAGCACTGTCATGAGTGCTGCCCAACGAAGCTTCATGAAGCTACTCCGAGCTGACGAAGGAGGATCGAGCGCGAGACTCCTGAAACGGGTGGACACCGGCAGAGCGGACTTTCACCGCGAACATATGAATCCGGGCTGGCCGGTGTCAAGCAATACATGTCACAGACTGCATCCTGGGAGCGATCCCAGTTCCATACCCCTTGCTGCCAGTTACGTGCCTGCGCGGATGCGCCCGCTGTCCTGGCGCGTCGTTACCCCATGCCGGTCGCAGTACTCGAGAAAGGGAATGAGATACTTCCGGGAAAGTCCCGTCAGGTCACGGAGTTCCGCCGGCGAGTAGACCCGACCCGCGAGCATCCCGGCACGCACAGTATCGATGAGCGCGGCCAGCTCGGAAGTCAGGTAATACCGGTCCTCCTCGACGGCAACGACGCGGCCCTGCCGCTCGAGAAACCGGAGCACCGGCCGCGGGTCGGCACCGACAGCCGCGGCCAGCTCGGCGACGGAGGGGGGCTCCCTTCCCCCGCTCCGCAGCCGCGCCTCGACGGCCGTCGCGATCGCACTCTCCGCCCCGCCGAGGGTCGGTGCCCATCCCCGCTGTCGCGCCGCTGCCCCCAGGACCTCGATGGCGCTCGCCGCCGCCAGCCTGCCGAGGGCAAGGTCGACGACCGACCCGGTGACGCCCAGCGCGCTCCTGAGCGCGGCGAGGGGCATCCCGGGATCGAGGGGGAACTGCCGGTGATGTTCCGCGACCAGCGCCGCCGCGCGCCCGGCCGCCTGCTCGACGACGGCCCCCCCGACGAGACGGCCGTCGGGAGTCGCGATCACCGCCGAGTGCCCGCTCGCGAGCGCCGCCGCCGCAGCTGGGGCGATGCCCAGCCGCACGGCGAGCGAGCGACGAGCAACCCCCTGCCCCGCCCCCTCGCTCAACGCGGCGTCCAGCCGCTCGCCCACTCCGAGGTTCGGCGCCCACGGGCGCGGGCGCGCGACCGCGGGGACGGGATCCGCCACGACACCACCGCCGATGGTCGCCGCGGGAGACGGAAGCCGCAGCACGAAGCGATCGCCGGCGCGCGCGAGCACGGGCTCGTCGAGGAGTACCCGCGCCCCCCGGATCGCCCCTGGAGTGAGCGCCCCGCCCGCGGCGACGATGCGCGCGCCGACGTCCTGCGTCCCGAGGTGGAAGCGCACCCGCGTCCGGGGACCGAGGGCGGTCGCATCCTCCAGCAGCGCGACATCGGCGCGGAGGATCTTCGAGGCGGGCCAGTCAGGGTCGGTGATGATCCAGCTTCCGCGCGGGACGTCGTCACGCTCGACGCCGGCGAGCGACAGCGCGACGCGTGCGCCGGGATTCGCGTTAGGCGTCGCCGAACCATGCGACTGGATTCCGCGGACGCGCGCGCTGCGGCCGGCGGGCATGATCCGGATCGTCGCGTCAGCGGCGAGTGAGCCGCTCCATACCGTGCCCGTCACCACGGTTCCCGTTCCCTTCACCGTGAAGGAGCGATCGACCGGCATCCGGAACAGGTCGTGGGGATCGCGCGCGGGAAGCTGTGACGCGGCGGCTGCCAGCGCCTCGCGCAGCGCATCGAGCCCGGCGCCTGTCGTCGCCGACACGGGGATGATGGCCGCATCGGTGAGGGGACTCCCGGCGAGCGCGCCGCGGACGTCCTCGGTGACGAGCGCGAGCCACTCGTCAT